>CAZGZM010000067.1:0-10460 GCA_964529955.1 uncultured Thermotogaceae bacterium | reverse complement strand
TGTTATTATCACTACCAATAACATTATTGTCTTTCTTTTCACTTTTTCCACCTCCAATATTTATAGAATTTCTGATAATTTTTTCATTTGATCATTTTTAATCAAACTTGAAATTTCTTTTAAATAATTAATTGAATCGTTCAAGTCCTGCAAAATGTTTTCTTTGTTTTTTTTTACAATTTCTAATGCCATTTTTTTATTTTGGTTACTTAATCTTGAAGTTGATTTGTAACCAGGTCCAGCAAATTCATTGAATTCATTTCCGATTTTCTTTGCAGTGCTTGAAATGAAATAAGTGGTATGACTAATTTTAGATAAAATATAGTCATGGTGATCTGGTTCAATCCATTTAGGGTATGAATCAAGGGTATTTACGAAGAATTCTGCTAATTCAGATGTATTATTACAAATTTTGTTTGATTTAGAAAGGAAGAATACTTTCTCATTAAACAACTGAATATCCCAACCTAAATATCCTGAATTTTCATTTCCAGCCATTGGATGACCAGATATCCAATCAATATCAATATTCTTTGTAAAATCGAACATTGGTTTCATAACACTTGCAACATCAATAACTGGTGTATCAAATTTAAATTTTTTTATTATTTCTTTTTCAATATTCATAGGAGTACAAATTATTACTATATTTCCAATAGGTATTCCCGAAAATGTATTTATTTTTAATTCCTGTAATCTTTGTTGTATTTCATAATTGGGGTCGTTGACTTCTACCCATATATTTTTTGATTTTAATTTTAGAGCCATTGATCCACCGATAGATCCACCACCAAAAATTGAGACTCTCATAAAATCTCTTGATTCATCCTTTCATTTGCTTTTTTTATAAGATTAGCTGCTTTGTGAAGATAAACAAATTTTTTTGTTCGCGATTCACAATAAATTAATACTCGGATAATTCTTTCAGGTGAGTTGTTAAAAGAAGCTTCTTTAAAACACATTATTGATAAGTCTTGGATATTTAAACTTTTTCTTATAGCAGTTGCAGGATTAAAAGATTTTATATCATCAGTAACGGAAACTATTATTGAAATAATTCTATCAATTTTATTTTTTTGAACAATATTTTCTATTAATTCTTTTGATTTCCCAATTATTTCCTTTGGATCATCTTCTTCTAAAGAAGTTGCCCCTCTAATTCCCTCTATCATTTTTTCCTCCTAAAAAATAAAGGCCTCCATTAAGGAGACCTTTTTTAAAATGTCTCCGGTAAGTAAAACAGTACTTACCGGATTAATTAATTACCGATAAGTACTGCTTATATAAAAGTAAGTAAAAATTTCATGTTTTCTTTTCATTTTAAACCTCATTTTCGTTTATTTAATAAATAATACTACATGGAAATATGTGAAGTCAAGGGAGATGCTAAAAATTAAACTGTTCTATTTCAGAAAGACTAAATAATAAATTTGCTCCCTGGTGATTACATATGAACGATCCCAGTTTATTACCAAAACGCAAACAATCCTGTATATCATTACCATTTAAATAATTATATATGAAACCAGCATTAAAAGCATCTCCAGCCCCAGTAGTATCAACAATTTTAGTTTTATAAGACTCCGCGTGTAAATCATTAGCTTCGGATCCATTTTTTCCTAATGTTTTAATTATTATTTTAGAAGAAGGCTTTCCATAATTGAATATATAGTTATATTCGGTTTCATTAAAAATTAGAATATCTATTTCTTTTGATAATTTAAGAATATTTTTTGATTCTTCAAAGGTTACTATGCCTCCAGGATTGTAACTGCTTTTTTTAAAAGCACTTTTTTGTTCTAATATGTAAGATACTTGTTCAGTATTTAAACCCGCCATATGAATATAGTCGTATTTTTCTTTCAATTCAGGAAGATAATCT
Organism: uncultured Thermotogaceae bacterium; assembly: GCA_964529955.1. Lineage (GTDB taxonomy): Bacteria > Thermotogota > Thermotogae > Petrotogales > Kosmotogaceae > JASGMR01. The sequence goes on along the minus strand of CAZGZM010000067.1, from coordinate 8,578 downwards.
TCGTTAGTGCCTCTATAAGTAAATAAATGTCTCTGTCCATTATCATCAACATTTATAAAACAAAAACCTGTTTTACTTTCTTTGTTCATTTTTATATATTCAGTGTTTATTCTATATTCTTTCAGTTTTTTTATTAAAATAAAACCGAATTCATCGTTACCAATGGATCCGTATATATCGACATCTAAGCCAAGATTAGCAAGAGAAACAGCAGTGTTTGCTGCAGTACCACCTAAAGTTAATTTTATTTCATTAATTCTGTTTTCTTCAGTATTTTTTGAAAAAACACCTTTCGCATTTACATCAAAATTAATGTTACCAATTATCGCTATTTTCATTATAAATCGGGTATATAGCCTTTAAATTGAGATTTATATAGCATTTTATAATGACCAGAAATACTTATTAATTCTTCGTGGCTACCTCTTTCAATTATTCCTTCTTCAGTTATTACCAGGATTTCATCGGCGTTTTTAATTGTTGATAATCTATGTGCGATAACAAGCGTTGTTCTACCCTTTGAGAGTTCTTCAAAAGACTTCTGAATTTTAAATTCGGTTTCGTTATCAAGAGCAGAAGTTGCTTCATCTAAAATTAAAATTGGAGGGTTTTTTAAGAATACTCTTGCAATGGATATTCTTTGTTTTTGCCCACCAGAAAGCAGAACTCCTCTTTCACCTATATATGTATCATATCCGTTTTCCAAAGACATTATAAAATCATTTATTTCAGCCTTCTTTGCTGCTTCAATTATTTCCTCATCTGTTGCGTTTCCCTTTCCATAGGATATATTATCTTTAATAGTACCTGCAAACAAAAAAACATCCTGCTGAACAAATCCGATCGATCTTCTTAAAGATTCCAATTTAATTTTTCTAATATCGATATTATCTATAGAAATCTCACCAGAATTTATATCATAAAACCTAGGTATAAGGTGACATATTGTAGTCTTTCCTCCTCCAGAAGGGCCAACAAGGGCAATTGTTTTACCTTTTTTGATTTTGACATTAATATTTGTAAGCACCGGTTTTCCTTCTTCGTATGAGAAAGAAACATTATCAAAATTAATACTTCCATTAATTTTATCTAATTCTTGGGAATCGGGACTATCAGTTATTTCTGATTGAATGTTCATAATTTGAATGTATCTTTCAAATCCGGCCATACCAGATTCAAATTGTTGGGAAAATTGCATCATTCTTCTAACTGGTTGTAAGAACAATTCAATATATAGGAAGAAAGCCACAAAGGTTCCTAAAGAGAGATATCCCTTGTATGTAAAATAACCTCCTAAACCTAAAACAGTTATTTTCAGCATGTTTGATAAAAAATTAATTCCTGTCATCATTTGAGACATAGCTTTATAAGCATATTCTCTTGCTTTTTTAAATTCAACATTTCCAATATCAAATTTTTGACTTTCGAATTCTTCGTTTGTGAAAGATTGAGACACTCTGATTCCAGAAATACTATTTTCGAGTTGTGCATTTACATTTGCTATCTTTTTTCTAACTTTTTTAAAAGCTTTCGACATATTTTTTCTAGCCCATATTCCGTATACCAACATTACTGGTATATATGCGAAGACAATGATCGTCAGAATAATATTTGTCTGTATTAGAATTATGAAAGATCCCAAAAATACAACTCCTGAGATAAATAAATCTTCAGGTCCATGATGTGCTAATTCGGCTATTTCTCTTAAATCATTTATTATTCTAGACATTATTTTACCTGTCCTAACTTTATCAAAATAACTGAAAGAAAGGGTTTGTAGATGAGAAAATATTTTCTTTCTCATGTCATATTCCATTCGAACACCTACAACATGTCCCCAGTAATTAACTATATAGTTAAAAGCTGCCCTGACAGAAAAAAGCACAATAAGAATAATAGTCACTATCAATAAATCTTTCATTTTAGAATTAGGAATGTAATCATCTAAAGCTACTCTGGTAAAAGTTGGGAAAACTAAATCTATCCCTGATATTAAAAAAGCACATATTAAATCCAAAATAAAAAGTTTCATATGAGGTTTATAGTACTTAACAAATTCTCTTATTAAAAAAATTCTTTTCAAAATGTTCCTCCTATACTTAATACATAATTAAGGATAAGATAAATGATTAGTATTGTCAATTAAAAAATCATAATTCTTCATATAAGGAGAAACATTAAATAAACCTTAATTAGTTAATCAAATATATTTTCATGGTAAAATGTCTATATATATTCATTATAATGAGGTTATGGCTATGATCAGATATTTTCAGACAAATGAAGGGTTTTTAAGAGAAGAAAATGAGATGAAAAAAAAGTGTTGGATTTATGTTGAGAAACCTCAAGAAAGAGAAGTCGAGGTGCTTAAATCAATGAATATTGAGGAAGATTTCATTTATGACTCTCTAGATCCTGATGAAAGATCTAGATTCGAGAAGGATGATGATTATATATATCTTATTTTTAGAATTCCGTTATTTGATAATGAAGATAGTGATGTACCATATAAAAGTATTCCTGTTGGAATTGTTATTACTCCAGATGCTTTTATTACAATAATTTCTCAACAAAATGAAATTTTAAATGATTTTTTAAATAAAAAGGTTAGAAATTTTTCAACAAAAAAGCATAATCAACTTTTATTGAAAATTTTAGACAGAACAGCACTTTATTATTTAAGGTATCTAAAGGAAATTAAAAGAATATCTGATGAAATTCAAAGTCAGTTACATGGAACTCCTAAAAATGAGGAGATTATTAAACTATTAAATTATGAAAAATCTCTTGTGTATTTTAAAACATCATTAACTACTAACGATATTATGTTCAGTAAATTACAAAGAGCAAAGATACTCGCCTTGTTTGAAGAAGATGAATGGCTTTTTGAGGATATTATTATTGATAATAAACAGGCTATAGAAACTTCAAGGATTTATTCGGAAATATTAACTGTTATGCTGGAAACATTCAGCTCGGTAATTTCAAACAATTTGAATTTAGTAATGAAAATTTTAACAATAGTAACCTTAATTTTGCAGATACCAACTCTTGTAGCTTCAATTTATGGAATGAATGTTGAATTACCTATGCAAAGTTCTCCCTATGCTTTTATTATAACAATGAGTATTTCCTTTGCAACAGCCGTAGTTCTTGGTTTTGTTTTGTTTAGAGGAAGATGGTTTAAATAAAAAAAGAGCTGTTAACAGCTCTTTTTTTATATGCCCAAGAAAGCTTCTTTAACTTTAGGATTAGTTAATAATTTTTCAGATGAATCACTAAGAGTTATATTTCCAGTTTCTAATACGTAACCGTGACTAGAAATTTGTAGTGCTTTTGCTGCGTTTTGCTCTATCAGAAGAATTGTCACACCTTTTTTGTTTAATTCCTCTATGGAATTGAAAACTTCATCGACAAGAATAGGAGCGAGTCCTAATGATGGTTCATCAAGCATCAACAAAGAAGGATTCGACATCATAGCTCTACCGATTGCTAGCATCTGTTGTTCACCACCAGAAAGAGTTCCTCCAAGCTGTTTTGTTCTTTCTTTAAGTCTTGGAAAGAGATTGAAAACAATTGACAAATCTTGTTTTATTTTTGTTTTGTCCTTTAGAGAATAAGAACCCATATTTAAATTTTCAATAACTGTTAATCCAGGAAAAATTCTTCTACCTTCTGGAGATAAGCTTATTCCTAAATGATTAATTTCATGAGAAGGCATACCGTTTATTTTTTTACCTTCAAAAAATATTTTTCCCTTTATCGGTTTAAGCAGTCCTGCTATAGTTGAAACTGTAGTTGTTTTACCTGCTCCATTTGCTCCAATTATTGTTACTATTTCTCCTTTAGGAACTTTTATATTTATTCCCTTTAAAGCTTTAATAGCGCCATAATTAACGTGAAGGTTAGTAATTTCAAGAATGCTATCCGACAATTTTTCTCCACTCCTTTCCAAGATACGCTTCTACGACTTTTGGATTGTTTTGTATTTCTGAAGGATTCCCGTGAGCTATTAAAACACCGTAATCTAGAACAAGAATTCTTTCGCAAACGCCCATTACAACTTTCATGTCATGTTCAATCAGAAATACTGTTAAATTATATCGGTCTCTAATGGTTTTTACCAAATTCATGAGTGCCTTACTTTCAGTTGGGTTCATTCCTGCTGCAGGTTCGTCTAGCAATAGTAGTTCTGCTCCTGTTGAAATTGCTCTAGCTATTTCTAAAAGTCTTTGTTTGCCATAAGGTAGAGAACCAGCTAAGAAATTTGCTTCTCTGCTTAATCCCAAATCTTCAAGCAATTCTAATGATTCATTTCGTATATTTTTTTCGGTTTTTGAATAGCCAATTCTGAAAGTGTTTTTCCAAAACCATTTAAAAGATGAATTATAGGGTAATTCACCTACTTCTTTTCTTCCTTTTTCTCCATCTTTTGTAACTAGCATATGATGCTTTGCTACCATAACGTTTTCGAGAACGGTTTGATCTTTAAATAATCTTATATTTTGAAAAGTTCTTGCAATACCCATATGAGTTAATTCATATGGTTTTTTCTTATTAATAATTGCGTTTTTATAATAAATATTTCCATGCGTTGGTATATATTCTCCTGTTATTACATTAAATACTGTTGTTTTACCTGCTCCATTAGGGCCTATTAAACCAAGAATTTCTCCTTTCCCAATTTCAAAGGAAACATTATTTACTGCTTTTAGTCCTCCAAACTGCATGGTTACTTCATTTAATTTTAAAATAGCTTCATTCATTATCTATCACCTTTTTTAGTAAAAAGATTAAAAACATTATTCCAGGTAATTTCTTTTCTGCCCAGTATTCCTTTTGGTCTTAGAATCATAATTAAAACAAACAAGGCTGAAAAGATCAACATTCTCATTCCTGATATTCCAGCTATTTCGAAGTTAAATATTTTTATAGGTTCTTCAAAGAATCTCAGAAGCTCGCCCATTATTGCAAACAAACCTGCACCAATTATTGCACCACTGATACTTCCCAATCCTCCAATTAAAACCATTATTAGAATGTTAAAGGTTAACATAATACCTATTGTATTCATTCGTGGATCAATGGTAGTAAGCCAGTGCGCATACAAAGAACCGGATATCCCTGCAAAGAAACCACCAAGAACAAATGTTAAAAGCTGATGTTTATAAACGTTGATTCCCATAGAAGCAGCAGCAATTTTATCTTCTCTAATTGCTCTTAACCCTCTTCCAAATGTTCCATTAGTAAAACTTGCAATAATAATGACAGTCACAAGGAGCCATCCCCAAGCCCACCATATATTAGTATATGAAGGAATTGATTTTAATCCTAAAGCTCCATTTGTAACAGAAGTTAAATTAATAGCGAGAATCCTTATTATTTCTGCAAATCCTAAAGTGGTTATAGCAAAATAGTCACCAGAAAGTCTTAATGAAGGCCATCCAACAAGGAATGCAAATAACGCTGCAACTACACCTCCAATGATTGTGGCGAACAAAAAAGGCATTTCAATTGAATTAAAAGGCCATATTACCTTTTGAATAATAAATATAGACTCCTTTTGGTAAATTGACATTGTTAATAGAGATGATATATAAGCTCCAACAGCTACAAAACCCGCATGACCAAGAGATAAAACGCCTGAAACACCATTAATGAGAGTTAAGCTAACTGACATTATTCCATAAACACCTATTAAAGTTATTATTCTAACTATATAAGAGTTAAGATTTTCTTTAGCAAGAAATAATAATAAGGCAATAATAAAAATAAATATAACTGTGAGTATAAATTGAGTTTTTTTATTTAATTTGATCATTTACATCACACCTTTTTAATTTCTTTCTGTCCCATTAATCCTGATGGTTTAACAGATAGAACAATTATCAATATTAAGAATGCAAATGCATCTTTATATCCAGCTAATGAAGGGAAAAATCCAACTATCATTATTTCAAGGACACCCAGAATCAAACCACCTACTACAGCACCATAGATTGACCCAATACCTCCAAGAATGGCTGCTATAAAAGCTTTTATTCCGGGTAGAAATCCCATATATGGCCATAATTGCGGATATCTAATTGCCCAGAGAATGCCTCCTATTCCAGCCAATGCAGACCCAAGAGCAAAGGTAATTCCGATGATACTGTTAACGTTTACCCCCATTAATGAAGTTGTTGGTATATCCATAGAGACGGCTCTCATTGCCGTTCCCTGTTTAGTATGATAAACTATTCTCCAAAGAATTAATAAAACTATTCCAGTGGTAATTATTGTTATTACAGAAATTATTGGGATTCTTAAGCCCCCTACAATTACGTTTTGTCCATATTTTACTTGCTCTTCTCCTCCAATAATAATCATTTCACCTAAAATTTTTGGGAAGATTTTTCTAAAAGATTTTGGGACTCCAGAAAATATAACTACAGCTAGACTCTCCAGAAAAAAAGATACTCCGATAGCTGTAATAAGGGCTGATATTCTAGGAGCATTTCTAATCGGTTTGTAAGCAACTTTGTCAATAAGAAATCCTAATAAAGCAGCTCCAGCAACAGCAATTATTACAGATAACCACCAGGGTGCTGCAAGAAGAGTAACTGCATAAAAGCAAAAATATACAGCCATCATAAAAACATCACCATGAGCAAAATTAATTAATTTTAATATTCCATAAACCATCGTATAACCAACAGCAATAAGAGCATAAAGCGAACCAACACTTATTCCATTTAATAAATTTTGAATAAAATTGTTGAAGCTCAAATACTACACCTCCAAGCAGAATAAAAACCGGGACAAAAATCCCGGTTTATTGTTTAACTAATACTTATGGATTGACAGTTGTACTATAAACAAATTCCCCGTCTTCGATTTTAACTATTGCAACTGATTTAATTGCATCTCCGTTTTCGTCAATTGTTATAAAACCTGTAGCTCCTGGGAATTTAACTGTTTCTCTTATTGCTTTTGCTATTAGTTCAGGATCTGAACTTCCTGCTCTTTCAATTGCATCTCTTACAACCATATAAGTATCAAATCCGAGAGCTGTAAATGTACCAGGTGCTTCGCCAAATTTTTCGGTGTATTTTTCAACAAAAAGTTTTGAATTTTCTGTTGTATTTGGTGCTCCGGGATCGTAGTGCGTAGTAAAATAAAGATTGTTTACGGCATCTCCGCCAATTTCAATTGTTTCAGGAACAGCTGCTCCATCACCAGAAAGGATTGGTTCATAGAAACCGAGTTGTCTTGCCTGTGAAGCAATAAGAGCAATTTCTTGATAATATCCAGGAATAAAGAAAGCTCCAGCTCCTTTTGCCATAGCATCAGAAATTTGAGCAGTGAAGTCTTGATCACCTGATTTATAATATTCATAGAAATAATTTTGACCAAGATCTTCAGCCTTTTGTTTAAAGAAATTAGCAAAACCCACAGCGTAATCCTGTTCAACATCAATGAAAATTGCGGTATTGTCTAATCCCATAATTTCATAAGCTAAAATTGCTGCAGCTAAACCCTGGAATGGATCGCTGAAACATACTCTAGATACAAATTCCTTGTCTTGAGTAGCTAAAGGATTCGTTGAACTTGGAGAAACCATAGGGACTTTAGATTCTTCAGCAACTGCTCCACCGGCGATAGTATTTCCTGATATTACTTCACCTAAGATAGCAGAAACATTTTCAACTTCGATAGCTCTTCTAGCGGTGTTAACGGCTTCAACTTTGTCTGATTTGTTATCCAATAAAACTACTTCAATCTCTTCACCATTTACAGTAGGAAATAATTCATTAGCTAATTCAATTCCATCATAAATCATTCTTCCAAATGCAGCTACAGCACCAGTCATAGGCATAATTGCAGCTAATTTAATTGTTGCAAAGGATGAAATCGAAACCACACAGATAAGTAACATAATAAGAATTTTCTTCATAATTTACCTCCAGATTTATTAAAGTGTAAAACACGATTATTAATGATAACAGACGATACGAATTGTTTATGCTTAAAATAGTTAAAATATCTAAAAAAAGCTCTAATTTGATACGGATAATAACACCTAATGATAAAAAAAGCAATGTTTCAAGTATTAGTTATATTACTTTTATTTTAAGTAAGATAAAAAGGTTATTAAGATCAACCAGAATTCGAAGAGTATAAAACTAAAATTATATATTACTCAAAAAAAAGCAAAATATAATCTTATAAATACCACTTATAAAATAAAGAATTTAATATAATTTTTTTCTTAAATGCCGTAAAACTGGAATTTGATTTCTAACTTTATCTATTTCCGATAAGTTGATTTTACTGGAAAGTATTTCTTCTTTTTCGGATATTCTTTGAAGAACCTTTCCCCATGGATCGCAGATTAATGAATTACCGTAGGAAATGTAATTTGATGAATGATTCCTAGCTTGAGATGCTGCAATTAAGAATATCTGATTATCTAGAGCTCTTGCTCTAAATAGCAATTCCCAGTGTAGAGGCCCAGTAGTCATATTAAAAGCTGCTGGAACTATAATTATTTTCGCACCATCATTAATTATTTCATATACATGTTCCAATATTGCAT
>CAZGZM010000066.1:1354-10605 GCA_964529955.1 uncultured Thermotogaceae bacterium | reverse complement strand
TTTGGTAGTATTCAATATGTTTTCAAAGACCCACAGGGAGAGGATTACGAGCTATAAGGTATTGTCAACAGAATCTTTGCAATTCTGAACATATTTGAATGGAATCATTATGTTCCAAGAATATTCACTGAATTATTTAATACAAAATATTTTCAGAATTATGCTTAAATTATCGATTTATCTCTAAAAATCGTCAGGTTTATCAGAATACGACGGATTTTATGCCAAGAAAATCATAAATTTATTTTTTTATGTTAGCTTTTTAATGGGAGTTTCAGCAATAGCATGGGCATTTTCTGATAACCCTGATCGTTTTTTAGGAAGTATGTGTCTTTTTTATTTATATATTATATATTATTTCATATAGTGAATTTTTTTATAATAGGCACTTTTTTCTGTCATATCGTACAGGTTGATCAGACTTTCTTATATAACTCTTATTATAAGCTATATATAAGGTATTAAAAACCCTGAACATTTCCCTTTATTTTCTGACAATCCTGATCATTTTACCAATTATTAATATAAAAAACCACTTCATTAACAGAATGAGTTCTGAAATTCATTCTTTTTTCTTAAGTGGTTCATTTTCCAAATGAAAATTAGCTCAATTTTTGTGATATTTTATTTAAAATTAATGTGTTCCAACTAGATATCTATTTAAAATCATTCATTTTCCAATAATTATTCAGAATGCCTTTATTAGAAGGGGAGAGGTTCAGAAGATATTGCATTTATAGATCCATGAATGTGATTTTTCATTTTCCATTCTTTTTTCACTATTGTCTTTTATTTATTCTATTAATTATAATTTTTTATTTATTTACTAATACCCAAACAATGGTTGAATCATTGTTATCAATTCTCTGTTATCTTTTCTCTGATTGTATATAAATCTATTGTTAAAAATGATTATTTTTTATGGAGGGGAAATTATAAAATTTATTTTTGCATACATTATGTGCTATTATTTTTTTATTAGTATATAAATAATGTTTGAAGGGAAGAAGGCCTATGGATAAGAAAACTCAAATAGGAAAGAATATTCAGAAATTAAGAGAGAGATGTAATATGAATCAGCTTCAACTCTCAGAAAAACTTGGAGTTGAATTGCTTACAGTTTCTCAATGGGAAAATGGTGTTAATATTCCAGACACTGAGAGTCTTGTTAAACTTTCAAAGTTATTTGGTGTTTCGACTGATTATTTACTTATGGAAAAGAATGGGGAAAATGAAAATAAACAAAATGAGAAGAATAGTCAAGATTTTTCATTTGATGATTATCCTAATAAATCTAGAGCAGGTAATGCAATGAAAAGTTTCCCGTTTCCAGTTTTAGCTGTAATTGTTTATTTAATTCTTGGTTTTGGTTATGGATTATGGAATCCCGGCTGGCTGGTGTTTTTAACCATACCGATATATTACTCTTTTGTCGATGCAATAAGAGGAAAGAAGGATGCTCTAAGGAGTCTTTATCCAATTATTCTTGCGATTATTTATTTCATATTGGGTTTTTTATACGGAGTATGGCATCCTTTATGGATTATTTTTATCACCATACCTCTTTATTACTGGCTTATTGATTTAATTAAAAAAAAGTAAAACTGTTATGATTATTGCGTTGAAAAATAGTAATTAATGTGGTATCATGGTTATTGCTTATTTGAAATGCTTAAAATACCAATTACGAGAATCTAGTTGTTTGCAAATGAAATTGGTTATGAGCTGAAAACTTACTAAAAAAACTTTCTTTTGTTCTTCAAACAAAAAATGTAATCAGCTTAGATTACGAAGAAAATGGGGCTCTACTTTTGAGCCCGTTTTCTTTTTTTATTTATAAGTATTTTTTTAAGGGGTTCTTTTATGCTATTATTTTTATGAATTTACTTAATGAGGTGAATGAAAATGAAAGTAAAGGGTTTAATTATTAGCCTAGTTGTAGTGTTGATAGTTCTAATATTAGTTTTTGCCATTGCTTTAAGCTTTGGATTTAAAGATTTTAATTTTAACTTTAATTTTGCTTCTCTGGTAGAAGGAGTTTCAAATGAATATGATCTTAAAATCGATATATCTAACGAAAAAGAAATCAATGTGGACACATTAAATGGTTTTATTGAAGTATATGGCTGGGATAAAAATTATATTTTCATGGAAGTGACTCAAAGGTTCAGAGGTTTTTCTGATAATGAACTCGAGGATATAATCGAAAAGACAAAACCCGTAATAAACAAGAGCAATCAACTAGTTGAAATTAAAACACCTCGGTTGCAGTGGATTTTTTTCTTCAAAAACTACGGAGTTTCAATAAAACTACACATTCCTTCAGAAATTTTTTCCAAATATAATATGAATAGCAGTAATGGGCATGTAGACTTAACCGATATATCTGGTGAAATTTCAGCTGGATCGTCCAACGGAAAAATAGGAATTAATAATATTTCTGGAAATATCAAAGCTGACACTTCCAATGGAGCCATTACAGCTATGAATCTGGATGGAAATATGGACTTTAAAACTTCTAATGGCGCATTTTATGGAAAGGATCTGAATGGGAATTTAAGGATGTTGACTTCAAATGGGGCAATAACCGTTGAAAATTCAATTCTACAGCTTTATCTGGACACATCTAATGGAAGTATTAATGTCAGCGAGAACAACATTACTGGTAATAACAATTACATTAAGAGCTCTAATGGAAGTATTCTTGTGAATTCAAATCTGGAGAACACAGGTGAAATGAAAGTGAAGACAAGTAACAGCAGTATCACTTTCTATATTCCTGAGGGAAAGGGTGCTGAGCTTGAAGCAGATACTTCGAACGGAAAAATTATATTGAATGATTTAGAAGTTTTGACATCTGAGATGGATAAGGACGATTTGAAAGGCAGTGTTTTTGGAGGAGGAAATTTATTAATCAAACTGGATACAAGCAACAGTAATATTACAATAGGTAAAAGATAATAGTCAGAATGTATATTTAAGAATTTAAGGGAGCTATTTTGGCTCCTTTTTTTCTTACAAATGTAACTATATTTCACCTTATATATGAATTTGTTCAAGAAAAAGTAATTGATGATATATTTATTTATAGGAAAATTGTTCAACATATAGAGTGTAAGGGAGATTTTTATGAAAAACTTAAATATAAGCGGATTAATTCCAAAAAAACAAATAGTTCAAGGTGGTATGGCTGTAGGTGTTTCCCTCGATAGTCTGGCATCAGCAGTAGCCAATGCAGGAGGGATAGGCGTTATTGGAACAGCCGGTATTCCCCTGGTTAAGAATTATTCTTTGAAGAAATACAGGGAATCTAGTATTAAGGGTTTAAAGGAAGTCATAATCAAAGCAAAGCAAAAAACCAGAGGAATTCTTGGTGTGAATATCATGGTAGCACTTACGAATTACAGGGATATGGTTCTCGCCTCGCTTAAGGAGAAAATCGATGTTATTTTTTCCGGCGCAGGATTACCACTGGATTTACCTTCATATCTCTACGAAGGATGCAAAACAAAACTAGTTCCGATAGTTTCTTCTGCAAAGGCAGCAAGGCTAATTTTGAAAAGATGGGTTAGTAAATATAATTACTTTCCGGATGGATTCGTATTGGAAGGACCTAAAGCTGGTGGTCATTTAGGATATAAACCGGATCAGATTTTTTCTGAAAAATATCAATTATCTGAAACCGTTCCTCAACTGAAAGAATTTACTGATGAAATAAAAGAGAAATATGGGAAAGAAATCCCAATAATTGCTGGAGGAGCTATAAGAAATTCAAAGGATGTTCAATATATAATGAGTTTAGGGGCATCGGGAATTCAAGTGGGAACACCTTTTATTGCTACAGAAGAATGCGATGTAAATATTAATTTCAAAGAAACTCTTGTTAATGCAAAGGAAAGTGATATAACAATTATTAAAAGCCCTCTTGGTTTACCAGGGAGAGCGATAAAGAACAACTTTATTGAAAGTGTTGAAAAGGGAGAAAAAAAGCCATTTGTCTGTCCATTTCACTGTCTAAAAACCTGTAATTACAAGGAAACACCTTACTGTATTGCCAACGCTTTAGTCAGCGCAGCAAGGGGTGATTTGGATAATGGTTTTGTATTCACCGGAACTAATATAGAAAACATTGATAGAATAAAAACGGTTCAAGAAGTTATTGATGAATTAATTCCATAAATTTTAGAGATTCTGGATAATTTCTCGATATCTGAAGCAGCCTACAATATGATCATTAACAAGACCAACAGCCTGCATATAAGCATAGCAGATAGTTGGACCTACAAAGCTGAACCCCCTTTTTTTGAGATCTTTGCTCATTTTCTCAGAAATTTCTGTCTTTACTGGGACTTCCTTTAAGGTTTTCCATTCATTTATAATCGGTTTTCCATTTACAAAATCCCATATATATTTATCAAAGGTTCCACATTCCTCCTGAATTTTGAGAAAATTCTTTGCGTTTTTAATAACAGAATTTATTTTCAATTTATTCCTTATAATACTTGAATCATTAATCAGAGAATTGATTTTTTCTTCATTGTATTTAACCACTATTTTTAGGATGAAATTATCAAAGGCTTTTCTATAGTTTTCTCTTCTTTTTAATATAGTACTCCAGCTTAAACCAGCCTGAGCTCCTTCTAAACATAAAAATTCAAAAAGCAATCTGTCGTCATGAACCGGCACTCCCCATTCCTTATCATGGTATGAAACATATAAAGGATCACTCCCAGCCCAACCGCATCTAGTCTTTTCCATTATTAAACCTCCCATTAAAAGTATGACCAAAGTTATTTTAACAGAAATAAATTTTAAATTTGGACATCTTATATACATTGACTTAATCCGATAAATATAGTAGTGTATAAATAACCGGAAAGCGTTTAGGGTTAATGGTGGTATAAATATGAATGTTGAAAAAAATCTCCAAAAAGAATATAAAATTGAAGGAATGACCTGTGCGGCTTGTGTGAGAATTGTGGAAAGAGTAGCTGAGAAAATAGATGGGGTAAAAAATCCCGGTGTGAATTTAACTACGGAGAAATTGACTTTTTCGATAGAAGATGAAATAAATGAAGAAAAACTATTTTCTGAAATAAGAAAAGCAGGATATGAACTGAAAAAGATAGATAAAAAGAGAAAAATAAATTTAAATATATCAGGTATGACAAGCGAAGATTGTCTTAAAGCTGTTGAAAAATCAATAAATTCATTAAATGGAATAGAATCTGTTTATGTGAATCTTTCAGCAGAAACAGCAAGAGTCAGTTATGACAATGATTTGACAAATATATCAAAAATAAAAGATGCTGTAAAAAAAGCAGGGTATAGAGCAGAACTTAAAAAGAATCTGGAAAAAGAGGATGACAATAATACTAAAACCACTCGAAAGTATCTAAACAAATTTTTATTATCAGTAATATTCGGTTTGCCTTTATTAATAATTGCTATGGGACCAATGTTGGGTTTGAAATTACCATCAATTTTTTCCCCTGGAAGTTCGCAATTAAACTTTGCTTTACTTCAATTGATATTGACTTTACCTATTGTCTTTATAGGAAAGGATTTTTATCTGAAGGGAATTCCAAAATTATTCAGAGGAAGTCCGAATATGGATACTCTCGTGGGTTTAGGAACTTCAGCTGCGTTTATTTATAGTATTTATTCAACAGCACAAATTTTTTATGGAAATTTTGAATTTGTGCATCATTTGTACTTTGAATCTACAGGAGTCATAATAACTCTGATTTCACTGGGTAAGTATTTTGAGAGTCTTTCCAAAGGAAGAACATCTGAAGCAATAAAAAAATTAATGAAACTAAAACCTGAAAATGCTCTTGTAAAAAGAGGAGAGAATTTTGTTAGTTTATCACTTGAAGAAATAGGAGTTGGAGATATTATTCTGGTAAAACCCGGGATATCCATTCCGGTTGATGGAACAGTTATTAAGGGTAACAGCTCAGTTGATCAGTCTATGATAACTGGAGAATCAATACCAGTAGATGTAAAAATTAATTCAAAGGTTACCGGAGGAACCATCAATATTTCTGGAGCTATTGAAATTAAAGCAAGGAATGTGGGAAGTGAAACTGTTCTTTCGAAAATAATAAAACTGGTAGAGGATGCCCAAAGTACAAAGGCCCCTATTGCAAGGCTTGCAGATATAATTAGTGGGTACTTTGTTCCTGTTGTTTTGGTTATTTCTATAATTACTTTACTTTCATGGGTACTTATTGGATATAATTTTGAGTTTTCTCTGACAATGTCTATAGCTGTTCTTGTTATTGCCTGTCCCTGTGCGCTAGGGCTGGCGACTCCAACAGGCATAATGGTTGGCTCGGGAAGAGCAGCTAATAATGGGATATTATTCAAGAGTGGGGAGAGCCTTGAGCAGGCACATAAAGTAAATGCAGTTGTTTTTGATAAAACCGGAACAATAACTGAAGGAAAACCAAAATTGACTGATGTTATACCACTAAATGATTTTTCGAAGGGAGAAATAATAAAATTAGCAGCTTCTATGGCTAAAATGAGTTCGCATCCATTAGATAGGGCAATTATTGATGAATATAAAGGTAATTTATTTGATGTTGATTCTTTTAATGCGATTCCCGGTAAAGGTATAGAAGGATTTATAAATGATGAGAAGATTCAGATTGGAAATATAAAATTATTAGGAAAAATAAGTGAAAAGGAAGAAAAAGTAATTAGAGATTTATCAGAGAAAGGAAAGACTACTGTAATAGTTAAATATAGAAACGAAGTAGTTGGAGTTCTGGGAATTTCAGATACAGTTAAAAAAACTTCAAAGAAAGCAATCGAATTATTGAAAGAAAGAGGAATAAAGACTTATTTGATAACAGGAGATAATGAAAAAACAGCATTAGCAGTTGCAAGAAAAGTAGGAATCGAAAATGTATTGGCTGAGGTTCTTCCTGAAAACAAAGAATCAAAGGTACAGGAATTAAAGAGAGATAATTATAAAGTTGCAATGGTCGGAGATGGAATTAATGATTCTCCCGCTTTAGCAGCAGCTGATATTGGAATTGCAATAGGTTCTGGAACAGATATTGCTATAGAAGCTGCTGATATCATTTTAATGAAGGATGATTTGAAGGATGTTGTTAAAGCGATAGATTTATCAAGGGTAACGGTGAGAAATATAAAACAGAATTTATTCTGGGCATTCTTTTACAATATCATAGGTATTCCAATTGCAGCGGGTCTACTGTTTATTCCATTGGGATTAAAACTTGATCCGATGATTGCAGGTGCGGCTATGGCTTTTTCTAGTGTGACTGTCGTAACCAATGCTTTGAGGTTAAAAAGAGTGAAGCTTTCTAAATCTTTAAAAATGAAGAGAAGGGAGAATAATAAGATGAAATTATTTATAGATGGAATGATGTGCGATCATTGCGAGAAAAGAGTTAGGAAAACATTGGAGGACTTTGAGGGAGTTGATAGTGTTAATATAAATCTCAAGGAGGGAACAGCGGATATCGTTGTTTCAAATGATATTGAAGAAGCCCTGTTAGGGCAAAGGATAAGCGATGTAGGTTATACCTTAGTGAAAATAGATAAATAAAAAAATTTATTAGAAGAATGTAAGAATGAATAATAAAATTTTCAATTATGAATTTGGAGAAAAAATCAAATCCAAACCCCAAAAAATTTATTTGTTTAAAGATAAAATGATAAAAATTAATAATTTTCAAATACTTAATTAACAAGGTCAAAAATATCGGAAAGAGATGCAATATTAAGTGCAGTGAGTTGAAACCAATTGTCTCTAAACCATGGTGAGAGTTTTTTTACTGCTTGAGTTTTATTCTCTGCTCCCTGAATAGTAGCGAGTTTTTCATTTACAATTCTTTGAAATTCTGCATTCCTGGAATTTTTAATTTTTTTCTTCGTCTCTTCAACAAATGCAATTATAAAATCCTTTGCAAAATCCGGATGATTATTAGTGATTTCATTACCCATAATATATTCCCCCAAATTTTGTTGATTTAATATATAACTAATATATCAAAAAAGTTATAAATATCAAAATAAAAAGGGGAGCAAAGCTCCCCAAATAAATAAGAAATCAATTAAAATCCCCAATAATTAATATATTTTGCAATTGCAATGCCATCGTACTCGTAGCCTTCCCCGGAGAATGAAATGGATTTTACAAAGGATGGATTTGTTTTGTCCGCTATATTGACTATTCCAACACCTGCCTTATGATCAATGTAGCAGTAGTCACCACAGGCCATTACATTATACCCACATTGCGATCCCATTCCCAAACTGGCTGTACCAGTTAAAACAGGGTTTTCTGGATTTGATACATCTACAATCAGTAATCTGGCATCACCAAAACCTGACCATTGGCAAAGATAAGCGTAATTTCCACAGACATGTATATCGCAGTTTCCACCGGGTAAAGGTGTTTTGCTAACAATTTCTGAATTTGGTGGATCTGAAATATCAACGGTGACCAGACCTCCAAACCCTGCTAAATATGCATAGTTTCCCTGAATATCAATTCCATGGGTTTTATAAGGTGCAACACTAATTTCCTTAGCCAACTTGGGATTCATTTTATCTGAAACATCGAAAACCATGAATCTTTCAGTTCTATTCTGAGTATAATCCATAAAAGTACTGAAAACATAGTCTCCCTTCTGTTTTGAATCTCTCAGCCCGGCAGCTTGTATCTCTCCTCCAATAGGACAGCAGACCTCGCTCAACACCTTCATATTTTCATTATCTGAAACATCTACTAAGAACATTCCCTTTGTCCAATCAGAAACATAAGCAATTTTATCTTTATGACAAACATCCACTTCACCAATCTCAAACATTTCGATTTCACTTATTTTTTTTACATTGTAGGGATCTGTAATATCAAAGGATCTTAATTTTTTATTTCCTGCTACATAAAGAGCATTGCCACAGCAATCCATTCCTATTGGTATAGTATCAAAATTAATTTTCTCTACAATGAATGCATTTTCAGGATCTGTAATATCTATAATCACAAGTCCGGAATCACTTTCATCTGGAACATATGTTTCTCCAACAAAGAGAATAGTTCTCAATGATTCTGAAAACTTTGCAAAGATAATGCACGTAATAATTAAAATTATTATCAAAAAAATAAATTTTCTCATTAAAAAATCCCTCCCTTTAATCGAGTCTTGAATTCTTATTCCTGGTCAATATTTATAGCCTTTAAAACAGTAAATGCATGACCCGCACTA
>CAZGZM010000066.1:0-1254 GCA_964529955.1 uncultured Thermotogaceae bacterium | reverse complement strand
TTATTCCTGGTCAATATTTATAGCCTTTAAAACAGTAAATGCATGACCCGCACTATACGAATACCCTGTTCTTTGAGTAGTTGGGACAAGGGTAACGAGTACTGGTTTATAAACATTCGATACATCCACAATTGCAAGACCTTTATCTGATGATATGTATGCTATGTTGTCAACAACCTCTATATTTCTTGCAAAAGCCATATCTTCACTAATAATGAATTCAGAAATTTGTTGAGGATTCGCTGGATTTGAGATATCGAATATTTTCATTTCCGCTGGTTCTCCATAACCAAAGTATTGAGTTATATACAAATGATTTCCAACTATCTCAATATCTCTAACATCACCGGTTATTACTTTTTCTGAAACCACTTCAATATTTGAAGGATCTGAAATATCAACTACTAATAATCCGCAGTCTGAGCCTATATACGCAAAATCTCCGCAATGGTTAATAGAAAACAATCTGAATGGAGATGTTTTTATCTGGTCTACCAACTGGGGATTCTTTGGATCCGAAACATCGAATGACAGAAAATAATCGATGTCGCTTGCTGTCCAATCCACTACCGTTGCAAATACATAGCCGTCCATATAAAAGGATTCCCATAATCCAGCATATGGAACTTCAGAGGATTCTTTACATTGAGCACATCCAACAACTTCTGGATTTGATCTATCTGAAATATCTACAACTGTTAAACCCTTTTCAGCATCTGAAATATAAACTAGATTATCAGTTAACCACGGGTAACATGTTGCAGCATCTCCCAATTCTGTACTGGATATTTTTGTTATTTCATATGGATTGGAACAATCAAAAACCGAAAGGATTCCTTTACCCACATTGTTATTCTCCATAGCGAACATGCAATTTTCACAATTATTGCAGGAATAAAGTGGATATGTTAATGGAATTCTGTCTACAACTGTTGGGTTTTCTGAATCTGTTACATCAATTACCAGTAAGCCAGGATCCGATTCATGTGGTTTATCAACTTCACAAACTACCGCAAAAATTCTTTCTTCAGGTTTATTTGCATAAAGTGCAAATACAACCAGAAGAGTTAAAATCACTAACAAAAATCTTCTCATAAAAATACCTCCCCGTCATTTAAGCGTGTCGCTGAGCCTGAGAAAACCGCAATAACAAAATAAAGTGAAAAAACAAGAATTTGAAACCCCTTTTTTATAATCAATACAATTTATCGAGTCTTTTTTTGGAGGCAACATTTTTTGAAAATATTTTTCAAA
>CAZGZM010000065.1:0-10671 GCA_964529955.1 uncultured Thermotogaceae bacterium | reverse complement strand
ATTCTTCTTCTCTTATGATAGGGGGCTTTTTGGGATGCGGAGCACCCGAGTCATTAATCAGTGAAATTATTAAAAGAGGCATCAAGGATCTTCATATTATTGGAAATGATACTGGTTTTCCAGATAAGGGATGTGGAAGACTTGTTGCTGCAGGTCTTGTAAAAAAAGTTACTGTATCCCATATAGGAACAAATCCTGAAACAATAAGACTCATGAATGAAGGAAAACTTGAAGTTGAACTGGTTCCTCAGGGAACTCTTGCTGAAAAAATCCGAGCTGCAGGCGCAGGTCTAGGTGGTATTTTAACTCCTACTGGAATCGGTACAGAGGTTGAAAACAGCAAGAAGAAGGTTACGATTAAAGAAAAAGAGTATTTGGTTGAAGAAGCTCTTAAAGCTGATTTTGCTCTGCTAAAAGCTTATAAGGCAGATGAATATGGAAATTTAACATACAGATTAACCGCTCAGAATTTCAATCCGTTAATGGCTACAGCTTCAAAAACAGTAATTGCAGAGGTTGAAGAGATTGTTGACTTAGGAGAGATTAAACCCGACTCTATCGTTACACCTCATGTTTTTGTTGATTTTATTGTAAAAGCTCTGGAGGTTAAAGAAGATGATTAAAGATAGAAAAATTCAAAGAGAAATAATTGCAAAAAGGGTAGCTAAGGAATTGAAGGATGGAGATCTTGTAAATTTAGGTATTGGAATACCAACTCTGGTTGCAAATTATATTCCTCAAAAAATAAAAGTATTTCTACATTCTGAAAACGGTATAGTGGGAATGGGACCAGCTGTTTCAGGTAATGATATCGACCCTGATATGACTGATGCTGGAGGAAATCCTGTTTCATTCTTGAAAGGTGCTGTTTCGTTTGATTCTGCTTTATCTTTTTTAATTATTCGTGGAGGGCATCTTGATATAACAGTGTTAGGTGCCTTACAGATAGATTCAACAGGTAAGTTGGCAAACTGGAAAATTCCTGGTAAGTTTGTTCCGGGAATGGGAGGAGCTATGGATCTGGTTACAGGATCAAAAAAGGTCATTGCTGCTATGACACACATTTCTAAAAATGGGCCAAAAATTGTAGAAAAACTGTCTTTACCTAAGACCTCTATCAGACCGGTAGACCTGATAGTTACAGAGATGGCTGTTATAAAACCAACTGATGAAGGGCTTCTTCTTAAAGAATTAGCGCCTGATACTTCTCTCGAAGAGGTTATAAAAAACACTGAAGCCAAATTAATAATATCGAATGATTTGAAAACAATGGATATAATTTGATTTTTACTTAAATAACTATTTTTAGAATAGCAAAAAAATTATATACTCTGCTATTTATTAAAAAGCCTCATTTTAGAGGCTTTTATTATTTTAAACTTCTTTCTATGAATTCATGAGCTATATAAGAAGCAACATCCTCAGCAAATGAACCTGGGCCAAATCCTGCATCATAGCCTAATTCCTTAGATAATTCATGTGTTATTCTTGCTCCACCAGCAACAAGAATAATATTTTCTCTGATCCCTTCAGCTTCGAGAAGTTCAACTAGCTGAATCATGTTATTAATGTGTACGTTCTTGGCTGTAACTGTTTGAGAAATAAGTATTGCATCTGCATTTAAATCTATAGCTTTTTCAATAAGATCTTCGTTTGAAACCTGACTTCCAAGATTATAAGCATCGAACATTTTGTATCTTTCAAGGCCATAATGACCGGCAAATCCTTTCATATTCATTATTGCATCTATTCCAACTGTGTGTGCATCCGTTCCAGTAGAAGCTCCAATTACTACAAGTTTTCTTCCAATTTCTTCACTTATAAAATTATCAATTTCTTTCATATCCATTTTCTTTATATTTATAGTCTGAACTTCAATTTCTTCATAATTAATCGAAGCTACAAATTCACCATATCCAACAAAAAAGGTAAAGGAATCTGTTAATTTCTTTTGATATACAATCTGAGGATTTGCTAAATTCATTTTTCTTATAACTCTTTTAGCGGTTTCAGAGGCTTTGGGATCATCTGGGATAGGTAATGTAAAACTAACTTGGACTTTACCGTCATTCATAGTATCACCGTAGGGTTTTACCGCTTTTAAATCCAGAATTTTATTGAACTCTTTTTTTTCAGTTGTATATCCGCTCATTTTCTTACCTCCAGCATCTTATCTATAAAGGGATTAAAGTAATTATCGCTTTTTTCAAAAACTCCTTCAAGCCCCTTTCCACCGGTTTTATTTCTTTTTACATCTGCAAATATTCCTTGCTCAAGGGATTCAAAAAGCCCTTTGATTTTAATTTCCTCAAGTAACTCGATTGTTTCTTCTAAAACTTTTTTTGCCCTATTTTGAATTACTCCATTTTCCTTGAAGCGAATTTCTTCTCCTAAATCCTTCATATTGTTGAAAATGTATCTTGCGTTTTCAATGGATAAATATCTATCTGCGATAAATGGAGTATGAATTGCTTCTGTAAGCATTCCTAAAAGTTGAATTCCCTGTTTTGTCCATATAGAAATGACATTAAACAGAGCATCCTGTATGTTTCCTTTAAAAATATTTCCAGTCATAAATTTTGTCGGGGGCATGTATTTTAATGTAGCTCGGGGAAATATATCTCTCACCATCTGCGCCTGTGCCAATTCCAATAAAAAACCATTTTCTATGTCTGGATTCATTTCAAAGGCATGTCCCAAACCCATCTGCTCTTCCTTAAGCCCTGCGAGAAGAGCGAGCTGTTCATTAATGAATTGAGAGGCTAGCACAGTGTGTGCTGCTTCAAATGCATCTGATGTGGTTAGATAATTATCTTCACCGGTGTTGATAATTACTCCAGCATAAGCATTAATAACTCTTGAAAAAAATTGATCGATTATTGTTCTCTGCATATTTATATCTCTGAACAAAACGCCATATAATGCATCGTTCAGCATCATATCCAATCGTTCAAATGCGCCCATAACAGCGATTTCCGGCATACATAAACCCGAGCAGTAATTACAAAGCCGAATATATCTTCCAACTTCTTCTCCAACTTCATCAAGGGCTTCGCGCATAATTCTGAAGTTTTCCTGAGTTGCATATGTTCCACCAAAACCTTCACTTGTTGCTCCATATGGTACATAATCAAGTAGACTCTGCCCGGTTGATCTGATAACTGCAATTACATCTGCTCCCTGTCTTGCAGCAGCCTGTGCCTGGATTACATCTTCATAAATGTTTCCTGTAGCTACAATAACATAAAGATAAGGTTGTGGCCCTTCTCCTAATCTATTAATGAGATTCTCTCTATTTTCTCTATTATTCTTTATTCTGTTCACACTTTCATTTACTTCAGATTCAAGTCTTTCTTTAATTTTATCCAGGGAATTCATCTTCAACAGAGTAATATCCAAATCATTATTAACAATATCATTTGCAATTTCCTGAGGGGATTTATCTAATTCAATTAAAGCGTTTCCAATAAAAAGACTTGCTCCTTCTGACAGCACTCCCCTTTCCTTAAGCTGATTAACTACTATATTTGGAAAGGGTACGCCTGAAGTATCAACACCATCTATTCCCAACATTCTGCAAACAGCTCTTTCAACACTTATTGTTGTATGTTTTTCAACAAAATCCTGCACATCATCAGATATTTTTTTAGCAAGATTTCTTGCGTATTCAACCTTTTTAAAATCTAAATTAAGTTTATTGTCCATAATCCGTCTCCTTTGTTTGAAGAATGTTATTTGCTATTTTTATTAATTCCTCATCTATTCCCAAAAGTTTTGAGATTCTTAAAGCTTCATGAGGAACTGTTTTTTCATTTTTTATCTCCATTAATGAATAATCAATATATTCCTCAATATTATTAACTGAAATTTTATCATCAGTTTCCTCTACTAAACCCTTTACTCTATAACTTCTTATATTTTTTTCAGAGGTAATTCCATCATAATGAGTTGATATTATTACAAAACTATTCATTTTTAAAAAACATCTAATCAAAGCTTTCACAATCGCTGTTCCTTCCTTTGGATTGGTACCATTTGCAGGTTCATCCAGCAAAATCAAAATTTTATCTCTCTTTCTGCATTCCTGTAAAGCGCTATTAATTTCAAGCATCTCAGCAGCAAAGGAGGAAAGATTTTGTTCCTGTGACTGATAATCTCCACTAATGAGAAATATTTTATCCACCAAAACCATTTTCCCTAATTCTGCAGGAACATAAAAACCTAACTGCAAAAGGCATTGAGATAAAGCCAATGATTGTAAAGATACTGTTTTTCCACTCATGTTGGCTCCTGTAATAACAGTAACTCCTCTTTTTAGTAGTATATTTACAGGTTGAAACTCTTTCCCGCAATATATAAGATTCTCTTTAATTAAAGGGTTGAAAAAACCCTTGTATTCAATTGTATCTTTGCTCAAATCTGGTTTTTTTAAGTTATATTTTTCTACAAAATCCAATTTAGCGATTAAAAAATCAAGTTCGGTAATTTTCCTAAAATTATCTAATAGTGTTTTTGCAAAATTTTTTAGTTCACTGCATAATTTTTTTCGAATAAGCATTTCTTCTTTTTCTATTTCGATAGCTACTTTATTCAGTTCCTCAGAATTAATTTCTTTTTTATCATCTTTATTCAGTAAATCCTTCTTTCTTTTTCTCATATTTTTCAAATTTTCTGAATAAATATCATAAATATAAAAACTCCTGATATTTAACTTTTCTGGATCCAATAACTGAATAACTCCTGAAAGATCTTCCAGCTTTAAAAATTCTGGTAATTCGATTTTATTATGAATTTTTTGACAATCCAGGGAAAATATTTTAATTTCAAAGAGTTCTATATCATCCAAAATAGTTCCATTGGAAAGTGAAATAAGCGTTTTAAAAATGTCCTTAAATGATTCCAGATATCTTTGATAAAAGGTGTAGTTTTTATCTATGCACTGCTTTAATACCTCAATTTTATTTAATTCGTATTCTAGTTCAACTTTATCAGTAATAAATTTCAAGGATTTTAAAAATTTAATCCCCATTGGAGTAATTGGGTTCATTTTATTTAAGAATCTCATTACGCCTATCTTTTCATAAACACTTTTCAAATTAAAATTCCTCCTCGAAAACATTTATTACCGGAATCTTTAATTTAGATTGAAGATCCATTTTAAGTTTATCTGAATCTAATTTGTAACCACTGGGAGAAAGAGGATTTAATAGCACACCAAGTATTTTTGTTCCCTTTAATACAAACAATTTTCCCCCAAAACTGATAAATTTATCGTAGTTCTCCTGACTGCAGAAAATTCTAGTATAATCCTTTACGATTATTGAAAAATTGGAAATATCTTTCTTCTGAAATAATCTGTTAAAAAAAACATCTGTTAATGCTCCGCTTATATAAAGTGTGTCTCCATTTTTCAAAGAATCAAAGGATTCGTTCAAACCCTTTAAAGCAGTTTTACCCGGTAGTTTAACTATTTCTTTTTTGCTAATTTTCCAGAGCGCTCCCTTTAAAGCAATCAATTCTTTATTAATATCTTTATATTCTGGAATCTGCAATAATTCTATTTTATAACAGGTTTTCTTAATTAAAAGGGAGATATCTAAACTCAAAGCTGCTCCTGTGGATAATATCATCGCATCAGTAATAAATGGGGAAGAACTGCTAAGTCTTGATAGGGAACCATCTACAAGGGATAACTCAACTCCGAAATCTTTAAATTTCTTCAAAACTTTCTTTAATCTTGAAGAAATATGCGGTCCGGCAATTATACAATTTCCTAATTCAAGGGCACGTGCAATCACTAATCTTCCAAGATTCGTTTTATAATCACTAATCCAGAGAACTTCCGATAAAAATTTTTTCTCTTTATAAAACTTCTCAGCTGTTGCAAAAACAACACCAGGATATAAAAATATTTCCGGTTTCGAAGTTAAAGTAATCTGATCAACAGTTTCACCATCTAATCCTATTGAAGTAATTCCAACTTTAACTCTCTTATATAGATTCTTTACTAAAAAATTTAAGCCCTCTGTTTTGCCTGTATTTTTCTCCATTCCAGCTATTGCTACACTGCTATAATGGCAAACAGAATCTAGAATTTTTTTTGTTTTCAAATGTTTTCCTTAAATAAAACTAATGCTTCCCCTTTAATTGCTGCTTTTCCGTTTTCTTTGATTACATTTGTCGAAATTCTCAATCTTGATTTTTCATCATATTTTTCCAGAACTTCAAGTTCTATAGTAATTTCTTCATTCAGATAAACAGGCGCTCTGAACATTGTATCCTGTTTAAGATATATAGTTCCAGGTCCGGGAAATTCCATTCCAAGAACTGATGAAATCAGGCCGAGTACTAATATGCCATGCGCTATTCTTTTTTCAAAAATTGAATTTTTAGCGAACTCTTCATCCAGATGTACAGGATTATTATCACCTGTAATTCTTGCAAACTCTCTGACCATTTCATCTGTAATAATTTTTTTACTTTCATAACAATGCCCAACATTTATATCATTGAATTTCAATTTTTACTTCCTCCTCAATAATCTTATGGTTATCCTTCCATTTCTGAATTCTCTTGTGCCTTTCCAGTCCAATAGGTTCAATGTTGAGAGCTTTATTATCAAGCAATTTAGCAACACCGCTTAGTTCATACTTTGCTCTGTATTCTTCATCGTTAACATCACTATGAATTTCATCAGGTTCATGATAAGTAGTCATTACACCTTCATAATTCCTGAGAACAACCGTTGTATCTGTCTGAGAAACAATATATTGAGGCATAACTCGTATTTTACCTCCACCACCAGGTGCATCTACAACAAATATCGGAACACAAAATCCAGAAGTATGACCTATTAAGGATTCCATAATAGCAATACCCTTTCTTATAGAAGTTCTGAAATGAGCTATACCCATTGACATATCACATTGATAAACATAATAGGGTCTAACTCTTATCTCGACCAATTTGTGCATTAATTCCATCATTATATACGGGCTATCATTTACTCCCTTAAGTAAAACCGATTGGTTACCAACGGGAATACCAGCATCTGAAAGCATTTCGCACGCTTTTTTCGATACTGGAGTTATTTCCTTTGGATGATTGAAATGAGTGTTTATCCATATCGGATGATATTTCTTTAGCATTTTAACCAGTTCCGGAGTAATCCTTTGAGGCATAACCACAGGCGTTCTCGTACCAATTCTTATTACCTCTACATGCTTAATGCTACTTAATTCCTTAAGAATGTATTCTAACCTTTCATTATCCATAAGCAATGGGTCGCCTCCAGATAACAATACATCTCTGACTTCTCTTGTTGCTCTAATATATGAAATCGCTTCATCAATTTCTTTTTTAGTCCTGAAAGTATCCTTTTGACCTGCAAATCTTCTTCTTGTACAATGTCTGCAGTACATCGAACATTGGTCAGTAACGAGCAAAAGCACTCTATCGGGATAACGGTGTGTAAGACCGTTCACAGGAGAATCCTCATCTTCACTCAATGGATCAAGCATATCCCATTTATCAAGTATCAATTCTTTTTCAGTTGGAATTGCCTGTCTTCTAATTGGACATTTTGAATTATCTGGATCCATAAGTGTTGCAAAGTAAGGTGTAATTGCCATCCTCAAAGATTTAAGACAATTTTTTATGCCAATCTCCTCTTGACCAGTTAATTCAACTACTCCCTTTAATTCCTCAACAGTTTTTATCCTATTCCTAACCTGCCATCTCCAGTCATTCCAGTCTTCAGCACTTACATCTTTCCAAACAGGTATTTGCCTATAATCTCTCATAAATAATTTCCTCCGTTAAGGGATTCCCCATTTTTATCCCGTTTATATATATAATTCTTCAAATAAATTTCTAATACTTTCTGATTCCTTTAAAATATTTAAGCTCAATTCAGCATGTTTTTTCGTATATCCATTCCCGATTAACATATTTATGTCCTTCCCGACACCCTCTGCACCAAGTGCAGCCCTTGTGAATGATGTTGCCATACTGAAAAAATAAACAATCCCATCTTCCTTTGCTATAAGAATCGAAGACATTTCAGTTGCTTCTACATTCACATTATTTATAACAACATCACATAGTTTTCCCTTAGTGAGTTTGCTAATCTTTTCATAGATTTCGATGGGTTTGGTTGCATCAGCAATGATAACATCATGCGCATAGCCAAGCTTTGTTATTCTTATTGCATTTTTTTCAGAGTATTCGATAACAATAACCCTTCCGTTTTCACCAACACTTTTCATAGCCTGATAAGCACAAAGTATTCCAGATTTTCCTCCTCCACCTATTATTGCTACGGTCATTCCGGGTTTTACTATTTTAGCTGTTTGTGCAGGAGCTCCTGCAACATCAAGAACTGCAAGAGCTAATTTTTCGGGAATATCTTCAGGTAATTTTGCATATAAACCTGTTTCAAATAAAATAGCCTTACCCTTTATATCAACCTGATCAGTTTCAAGATTCACCCTTTCTATTTCATTAATAGTTAATGGTGTTAATGAAAGAGAAACGAGTGTTGCGATTCTGTCTCCTGCCTTTAAATCCCTGTCATCTAAATCCTTTCCAATCTTCTCAACAGTACCAACTAGCATTCCACCAGATCCTGTAACCGGGTTCTGGAGTTTCCCTCTTTCGGAAACTATATCTAAAATCATTTTTTTTATTTTTTCTTCGTCAACTTCACATACTTTTTTTATCTGAGTAAAACTCGCTGAATCTACGTTTAGAGTTTTAACATCTATTAAAATTTCATTAGAGAATATCTCTGGATTATTATCAATTTTTTTTGCTGCCTGGGGTAAAGAACCCCTTGGTTCAATAACCCTGTGTGTTCCGAAAGGTGAATGTTTTTTCATCCTTAGCCTCCAATATTCAGAATTCTTCTTGCTTCTTCTGGGGTTGCAATTTCCCTTCCAAATTCCTTTGAAATATTTGCTATTCTATGAACTAATTGTGCGTTTGATGTCGCTAATACCCCACGCTTGAAATAGATATTATCTTCAAAACCTACCCTTACGTGCCCACCCATAGCAATGGCGTGAACAGCAAGTGGAAGTTCATATCTTCCGATGCCAGCTACGGTCCATGTACAATTATCTGGAATGCAATCAACCATATATATTAAATCCTTAATATTTCCGGGAATTGCTCCAGGTACACCCATAACGAAATCAAAATGCAGAGGAAGTTCTAGAATTCCCTTCTTAACTAGTTTCAAAGCGTTCTCAATCATTCCTCTTTCAAACACTTCAATTTCAGGTTTTATTTTTCTATTTTTCATTTCTTCAGCAAATTTAACGATATATTCCTGTGGATTTGAAAAAATATCATCTCCGAAATTACAAGTACCTGTTGAAAGCGTTGCCATCTCAGGATTAATAAAAAGAGGTTGCATTCTTTCTTCCAGTGAATGCCATGTAGCCCCACCAGTGGAGGGTTGTACAATTAGATCTGATTTATTATTGATTTTTTCCTTTATCTCATTATATTTATTAACAGATTGAGTAGGTTTTCCATCGTCTTCTCGTGCATGAATATGAACTATTGAAGCTCCAGCTTCTAAACATTTAATTGCGTCTTCGCAAATTTCATCAGGTGTAATTGGAAGTGCAGGTTGTTTGTCTCTTGATATTTCAGCTCCTGTCAAAGCAGCAGTAATAATCAATTTTTCCATTAATTATTCTTTCTTTGCTTCTCCAATGGAACAACGCATGTTCCAGAAGCTTTACATACAATGATTGGTTCTTCTAATACTTCTGCTGCTGAATCAGAAATATCAGGTCTAGAAGATATTATCTTTTTAGCAATAAAATTCATCTTTCTCGATGTTTTTCCAACTTTAACAATTTCCCCTTCCGCTTCAATAAAATCTCCAGCAAATACAGGGGCGAGGAATTCCACATTATCATATGCTTTAAAAAGTCCTTCATCACCATCATGTCTAATTAATAATTCTGTCGCAACATCTCCAAATAGTTGAAGCATTTTAGCACCGTCTACAAGGTTTCCTCCATAATGAGCGTCATGTAGGCTCATTCTAAGGCGAATAATAACTTTTTTCATGCGATAATCCCTCCTTTATATCATTTTGCTTGTATTTATAGCATCTTTCAAGGTGAGTTAAAGGCATTTAAAGCTGATTTAACGCTTTCTCAATATTCTATTTGCTTTAATCTTATTGAATTGCATTTATAATAATCATTTTTAAACGATTTCAGAACAGTGAATAGAGAACTGTGAATAGTGAGTGGTGAATAGAGAATAGAGAATGGTGAATAGGGTGAAATCGTTCAGTAATTGGATTGACCCCATTCTGGAGCCCAGCAATTTCAGAGTGAAAAACAATTTGAAAGCTGTGGAGAAGCAGTAGACAACAGTGGTCTAACTGTAGTTGAACAATAGTCTAGCAGTAGTCCAACAATTGGAATAGAAAAAACAAAAAAATTACTATCCGCCTTAACTAAAGACAGCAAAGTGATGGACTAAAGATTGGAAATTATGAAAGTAGAAAACTAAGAAGAGGAGAATTAGGAAAAATAGGTTATCATAAATGTAAAGTGATCACCCCCATTGGCTCATTCTTCGCCACTCTAAGAAGATTTTTTTCTAATCTTCCAGCTAAGAAGAATCAATGTTCTTTTTGATTCT
>CAZGZM010000064.1:5815-10752 GCA_964529955.1 uncultured Thermotogaceae bacterium | reverse complement strand
AGCCATTTTATTATACAACTCTTGCTAAACTTATCGATTCTATCTCCCTAACACCCTTTTTCTTTAATAGATTTGCACATTCACTCAGGGTTGACCCTGTTGTTACAACATCATCAAATAATACTACTTTTTCAGGCAAATTATTTTCTTTAATATAAAAGATCCCTTTGACATTTTCCTTCCTTTCTTTCCCTTTCAAAGTTGACTGAGGCCTTTTATTCTTACTATAAATAATATCATTTCTAAGTGAAAATTCCATTTGTTTCTTTAATTTTTTTAGAATATTTAGATTTGTGTCCATACCCCTTTTTCTAAATGTTTTTATGTTTGTCGGTACGGGAATTACAATTTTATTTTCTATATCTAGCTTTTCAAATAATACTTTTAATTTATAAACAAAGAAATTAGATACTCTGTATCTTTTGTTGAATTTATACTCCTTGATAATTTCCTTCATTGGTGTTTCGTACTTCCATAGAAAGGAAACTCTTGAAATATTCGCTATTTTTTCTCCTCCAATGATAGGGCCCTTTATTTTTTTTGAGCATTCATCACATAAAAAAGCCTTACATCCAATAATTCGCCCACAGCCTATACAATAATTCGGAAAAAAATTCTCTATCAAATAAATCCTTCTTTCTTCAATCTTTTCATATTTCTCAAAAGGTTTTTCTTTAAAATATTTTCAACCTCTATTCCCGGAGGCATAGATCTTATAATTTTATTTGAATAATTTCTATTCTGGTCAATAATCCTGTTATCCAATACTATGACTATTCCTCTGTCCCTCTTTGTTCGTATCAATCTTCCAATTCCCTGCCTGAGATTAGTAATCATCTTTGGATAATAATATTTGTAAAGCCCTTCGTGAAAACTCTTTTCCCCAAAATGGTTTATTCTTGATTCTATTATAGGATCATCAGGTCTTTCAAAGGGAAGCTTGAATATAACCAGAATTTTCAGATGTTCTCCGGGAAGGTCAATTCCCTCCCAAAAAGTCCTGTTACCAAATAAAACGGCATCTTTACTCCTAATATGCTCTTCAATTAATTTAGTCTGACTGGTTAATCTTTCCTGAACTCTCAAATTTATTCCATTTGAATCTATGTTGTTTTTTACATATTCCATATCTCTATATGAAGTGAAAAGAGTCAGAATTCCTCCCTTTCCAATTTTGATTATATTTTGAATTAATTCCGCTCCGTCCCTTAAATACTCAGGATTATTTCTTGAGTATTCAACCATATCACTTACTACATAAAATTTTAACTGTTCTTTATAATCGAATGAGGTTCCCAGTTTTATCGCTCTGTATTCATCATCAACACCCAGTATTCTCCGTGAATAATTGAATCCGTCACTTCCCTTGCTGAAAACCCACATGGTTGCTGAAATAAAAATTTTTACCTTTACATCTGAAAATAAATCCTTCATTATCTTTTCATGGGCAACTGGCGAGGAAAAAATAACAAGATACTTTTTTCCTCCCTTCTGTATCTTATCAAGATAGGTAACATGTGTATCTCTAAAGGAATTAATTCCACAAACACTTTTCAAATCTTCATCTACAATATTTATCTTTTTCTTATAATTTTGAAGGATATCCTCATCCTTCCTGGATTCATCCTGAATAAAATCTCCAAACATACTTGATATCTGAATTGAAGTTCCCTTTAGGTTTCTAAGAGTTGCTTCAACTGTTTCTAATTTTTTTAGAAGTTCTTCTCTCTGACTTTCTTTAACTATGTTTCCATTGAAATTAACAACATTGAATTTTTCTGTAATTTCCTTATGGGCTTTAAATAACTCCTGATAATCATCAGATATAGTTCTCTTTAACTTTTTTATAAACTCCTCATGGTATTTCATCTTAACTCTGTTAAGTATCATGAATCCGTCATTTATCAGTTCCTGAACTTTCTTTATATTATCAAAGGGAATAATTGAAAAACTCATTGCATCTGTAAGCGAATTCTCAATTTCGTGGGCTTCATCCAGAACTAGAATGTCGAACTTCGGAATAAGTATCCCCTCTATCTGGTCTTCATCAGTATTATCATACATCAACTCATCATTCATTCTCATTTCGGCTTCATTGAACAACAGAGCGTGATTTGTGATAACAATATGTGAATTTTTTACATTGTTCCTGACAGTTGTATATGGACATTTTTTGTTATAAAGGCAGAACATACCCTTACATTCGTATCTATTGCTCTTAAAAAAACTCTTAAAATCCGAATCGATCTCATCCAGATCTCCGGTTTTTGTTCTCATAGACCATAACAATATTTTCAAAAAATCAAGGTTTTGAAGCAATTGAGGATTCTCATCAATTACGATATCAAGGAAGTTGAAGAATTTTTCCATGCAGAAATAACTCTCTCTTCCTTTAATAACTGAAACATTTATTCCTGAAAGATTGGGTAATTTCTTAATCAGTTTTACATCTTTTTTTATAAGCTGATCCTGTAATATTTTCGTCTTAGTAGATATTACTGCTATTTTTTCTTTTGACACAGTATAATATGCAAGGGGAATAAGGTAGGCGAGTGATTTTCCAGTTCCTGTACCAGCTTCCACAATAATTCCCTTCTCTTCATGAATAGATTCAGCGATTTCAAGGGTTGTCATTAATTGTTCGTGTCTGTACTCATAATCATTTATGATATCCTTTAAAATACCGTCTTCCTTAAATATAAGATTCAAAGTTTTATTCAGATCTATAATCTTTATTTTTTCTCTGTCTTCGTTTGTTACCTCCTGGAGATTTGAACATACATATTCCTCCCAGGGAATAACATTTTCTCCAGTTTTAAGAGCCTTCACAATAAACCCGGATGTCCGATTCTTTCCAAGAAAAAGCTCTATTACTCCCTGAAGTGAAACTGGGTATCTTTTCAATCTTGAAATATATTTTTCAATTCTCTCTTCAATATCTCCCCTTGGGGAATAATCGAGAATCTGCCTTAAAATGCTTTCGTTCACAAACAAATCCTCAGAAATAGAAAGCTCCTCAAAATCAGAAGGATTTTCAAAAATAAAAAAACCATCATCTTTATTTAAAAAAATTTCAAGATCATTTTTATTTATTATTTTATCTTTTTCATTTTTTTTTATTCTGTAATTCTTTATTAATTTTGTTATATATATAAGGGAAAAATTGTCCATTAAGTATCTCCAAAATGAAAAAAGACCGGATAACCGGCCCTTTTGGTGCCGAGGGCGGGACTTGAACCCGCACAAGCTAAACGCCCACATGGCCCTCAACCATGCGTGTCTGCCAATTCCACCACCTCGGCTCACGAAAAAAATTATATAATCTTATAGGGCCTTTGTCAACTATAAAAGCAAATTATATCCGTTTGAATCCAGAAGATCTTTTATAATATGTCTATTAATCACTGCATTCTCATATTCCACTTCAATAACTCCCGCTTCAAGATCACAGAAAAAGCTCACTATTCCTTCTTTACCGATCAGGATTTTTTTTATTTTTTTGCAATCATCTTTATTTTCTATATTTGTTAATGGGAAAATTCTAATAACTCTTGCCATGATCTAACCCCCAAATATATCTCCAACCTTTAAAAGTCTTCCAGACTTCGCCTGCCATGGAGTTATTATCTTTTTACCAGGGAACTGTATGCTTTGTATTTTGACCGTTCCATCGCCACACTGTACTTCCATAAATTTTTTTGTAATATTTATAATTTCTCCTTCTTCGCCTATTTCATGATCTGCTCCCGGCCTAGCTCCATACAATTTAACTTTATTATCGTTAAAAATTGTTTTTGCGCCTGGTTCGGGATCAAAGGCTCTTATCCTATTGTAAACCTCGAACCATGAAAAATAGTTATGAATTAAGAGATCTTCTTCTCCAATTTTTTCAGCATAGGTAGCTTTAGAATGCTCCTGTTCTTTGAAGGTTAAGTCATTTTCTTCCATTCTTTGAAGGAATTCAATAATTAATTCTTTTCCGGTTTCCATAAGTTTATTAGAAAGAGAACCATAATTATCTTCTGGATTTATCAAAACTCTTTTTTCAAGGACAGTTTGTCCGGTATCCATCCCTTCATCTATCTTGAAAATCGTTATTCCAGTTTCCTTTTCTCCATTTAGAAGAACTCTTTGAATTGGAGCAGCTCCTCTATAATATGGAAGAATTGAAGCGTGAACATTGTAACAACCCAGAGAAGGCAAATCTATTACCTTTTTTTTCAAAATTTTTCCATAAGCTACGGTAATTATTATGTCACTTTTAAGTGATTGCAGCATCTCGAATCCAACTCTTTTATTAACACTTTTTGGCTGAAAAACCGGAATACTATATTTTTCCGCTACGAGCTTGACTGGCGTGGGTATTATCTTTTTCCCCCTGCCCTTTGGTTTATCGGGTTGAGAAAACGCACCTACAACATCATATCCCCTTTTTATTATTTCTTCGAGATGATTCGCTGCGAAGTCTGGTGTACCCATGAATACTATTCTCATAAATATCTAAAGTATCTCTCCCTTTTTGATTTTGTTTATTTTAGATCTTAAAATGGCTTTCTTCGCTGTGGAAAGATAATCAATAAACAATACTCCTTCCAGATGGTCGAATTCATGCTGGAATATTCTCGCTTCATAAACAATTAATCCCTTCTGATGCTTCTTGCCTTCAATATCGAAGTATTTAACCTTAATACTCTGGGATCTAAAAATATCTGCATATATTCCCGGAACGCTCAGACAACCCTCTTCCATTTTAAGCTTGTTCTCACTTCTTTTTAAAATTTCGGGATTGATAACCACATTCAACCCGTTACCATCATCATAAACAAATACTCTTATTGATTTATCAACCTGTGGTGCTGCCAAGCCTACACCATCATCCCTGTACATAACCTTTGTTAATTCTTCAATAAATTTTTTTAATTCTTCATCAAATTTTT
>CAZGZM010000064.1:0-5715 GCA_964529955.1 uncultured Thermotogaceae bacterium | reverse complement strand
TACATAACCTTTGTTAATTCTTCAATAAATTTTTTTAATTCTTCATCAAATTTTTCCACCCGCTTTGCCTTTTTTCTCAAAGTGGGGTTTCCTAAATATATAACCTTCACTTTACTTCTCAACCTCTTTCAAATATTTATATAATTCTTCTGTTTTCTTACAGTGATTCATAAATGGACTTATAGGGGTAACAGAAATAAATCCCCTTTCAATTGCTTTGTAATCAGCGTATGGATCTTCATCGTCTTCTAAAAGTTCGCCAAAAATCCAGTAATATTTATTGTTGTATGGATCGATCCTTTCTTCATATCTGTCTTTGAATCTTTTGGTGCTTTGAGTAGTAACCATCCAACCCTTTATTTCTTCAGATTCCAATGGTGGTACATTAACATTCAAAGCAGTGAACTGTGAAAACTTATTCAAGTCCAACTCTTTCAAAAATTTGAGAATGAATTCCGCTCCGCCTGTATAATATTCATCATTAAAATCTGATGAAGAAACAGCTATGGAAGGTTTTCCCAATATTGCTCCCTCTAAAGCTCCCGAAACTGTTCCGGAATATACCAGATCAAGACCGAGATTCGGACCTCTGTTTATTCCGCTTATTACTACATCCACCTTCTTGTTTTCGCTTTCCAATATATGTAATCCAAGCTTTACGCAATCTACAGGAGTTCCTGTAACTGCATAGGTCAGAAAATCTTCAGATAACTTAACTCTTCTCTTCCACAGAGGTCTGCGCATTGTCAAGGAATGCCCCGATGCACTCTGTTCCTCCTGCGGAGCAAAAACATACACTTCGTGTTCCTTACTCAATTCCTTTGCTAAAACTCTTATTCCTGGAGCATATACTCCATCATCGTTAGTAACTAAAATTCTCATCTTTCCCTCTTTTCTTTTGTTTTTTTTCAATTACCTAATTATTATTCTAACACTTAATTTTATAAAATAAAAAAAGGATTCGCATCTGCAAATCCTCCTCAACTTTTATACGGGATTTTTATTATTGATTTTTTTCCAGTCTCTTTTCAATTTCAATAACTTCCTTTAAATTCTCTCCCATTTCCATGTAATATATTTCTTCTGCTATATTGACAATATGATCTCCAACCCTTTCAAGAAATCTTGCCGACAATAATAAATCTATAAAGAACTTTACTTCTGAAATATCATCACAGTCAATTATCTTTACTGAAATTTCCTCTTTAATGAACTTATAAATCTTATCTATCTCTTCATCATCATAATATATTTTTCTAACAACGTTCAAATCCATTTCATAATAAGCATTGAGAGCTTCATCAAGCATTTTGATAACATATCCTGACATCTTTTTAATATGTACCAGAGGTTTTGGAAGCGGTTCTCCCCTGTGTTTTTTTACAACCTTAGCTAAGTTTACTGCAAGGTCTGCAATTCTCTCTAGATCTGTTGCTATTTTTATTACCATAATTACATATCTCAAATCTTCTGCAAGGGGATGGTATCTTCCTATGTATGTAAACGTCTCTCTCTCAATTTTTCTCTGGAAATCATCTATAAGGTCATCGTCCTTAATAACTTTAACAGCCTTTTCATAGTTAACATTTTCTAATGCATTTACAGAATCCATAATCTGTTTTCTCACATCTTCCATCATCTCTGAAAGATATTTTTTTATATGTTCAAAGTCCTTTTCTAAATGTCTCTGTCTCATAAATTCATCTCCCTCTCTTTAACTGAATATACCTCTGAGGTAATCGTTTGTTCTCTTGTCAGCCGGGTTGGTTGCCATTTGTTCAGTCAAATCAAATTCTACCAGTTCACCAAGATAAAAAAACATCATATAATCTGATATTCTAAGTGCCTGCTGTAAATTATGCGTTACGATGATTATAGTATAATTTTTTGACAGTTCTTCGACAAGTTCCTCAATTTTGGATGTAGCAATAGGATCAAGTGCACTGGTCGGTTCATCTAGAAGAAGAGCTTCGGGTTTAACAGAAAGTGCCCTGGCGATACATAATCTCTGTTGCTGTCCACCAGACAAAGCCATTCCACTCTTTTTAAGATCGTTCTTAACTTCATCCCAAAGAGCAGCTTGCTTTAAAGAACTTTCAACTATTTCATCAAGAATCCTTTTATTTTTTTCGCCATGTAGTTTAGGTCCATAGGTAATATTGTTTCTAATTGATTTGGGAAATGGGTTAGGCTGCTGAAAAACCATTCCAACCTTTTCTCTGACTTTAATCGGGTCCTGATCAAGTATGTTTTCACCATCAAGTAAAATCCTTCCTGTATATTTTGCAGTAGGAGCCAAATCGCTCATCCTGTTCAATGTTCTTAAAAAGGTTGTTTTACCACATCCGGAGGGTCCAACTATAGCGGTTACTTTATTTTTCTGAATTCCACACTCTATGTCCTTAAGGATATGATTGCTTCCATAAAAAAAGTTCAGTTTTTTTATTTCAAAAATTATATTATCTTTTTCCATTACTATCTCTCCCTCTTTCTTATATCTCTAGCCCTTAATATGCCAATAAATCCAAATAAAGCTATTACAAACAACAGTAAAACAGATATAGTTCCTTCAAGTTTTGGTTGAACATTTGAAGGATAAATAGTAGCTAAAACATAAATATGCGTTGGCAAAGACATTGCTGGTTCAAACAGACTTGTTGGATTTCTCGTTATGTAAAATGCTGCCCCTGTGAAAAGAATAGGCGCTGTTTCCCCAATAATTCTTCCAATAGCAATTACAACCCCTGTGAGTATTCTTGAGCCCGCTGAAGGAATTACTACCTTGAAGGTTGTAGAAACCTTTGAAGCTCCTAAAGCATATGATGCTTCTCTGTATGTATTCGGGACGGCTATTAAACTTTCGTATGTATTGGATATTACATAAGGAAGAGACATCAGACCAAGTGTAAGACCACCCGCTAAAACCGATGTTCCAAATCCAAATGTTATACAGAAAAGAGTCAATCCAAACAATCCAAATACAACAGAAGGTATTCCTGAAAGAATATTGTTAGCTATAACAAGTGTTCTTTTAAAAATATTATCCTTACTATATTCACTTAAAAATACAGCTCCCAAAATTCCAACTGGTATTGCAAAGGCCATCGCAACAGCTAAAAAATACACACTTCCAACAATTGCTGGAAATATTCCTCCATCTACCATGGAATTCTTTGGAAAAGCTGTTAAAAAATCCCAGTTTATATCATTCAGTCCCGTAATTATTAAAAAACCAAGAAGACCTATAACAACTGCAACT
Source organism: uncultured Thermotogaceae bacterium (assembly GCA_964529955.1). Taxonomy (GTDB): domain Bacteria; phylum Thermotogota; class Thermotogae; order Petrotogales; family Kosmotogaceae; genus JASGMR01. Next base: position 2,456 of record CAZGZM010000064.1, on the reverse strand, counting down.
ATTGCAAAGGTTATTATTCCAAAAACAATTTTAAGCACTCTATCTCTTATCATTTTTACCACTACCCTTTAATTTGCTTGCGATTAATGTAAAACAGGTTGAAAATAAAAGAAGTATTACACCTATCATGAACAATGCAAAGTAGTGAGTGCTTCCAAGTTCAGTTTCGCCCATCTCCCCCGCTATTGTTGCGGTAAGTGGTCTCACAGGATCGAAAATTCCTGTTGGCACCATAGCTGCCCCACCAGAAACCATCAGAACAATCATAGTTTCCCCGATTATCCTGTTTATTCCAAGAATCATAGCGTTGAATATACCGCTCTTCGCCTGAGGAATAACTACTCTGAAAATAGTGGAAGTCCAGCTGACTCCAAGAGACAACGATCCTTCAATTTGAGTTTTTGGAACCGCTCTTATAGCATCTTCCATAAGAGTTATAAAATATGGTAAAGATAACACTGATAATACCAACGAAGCATTGAATATATTTAAACCTGTCCATGCGCCTGGTATGTTTTCTAAAATCCATTTTGAAATATATTTTAGAGCAAATACACCTAAAACAACTGAAGGTAACCCTGCCATCAATTCAACAATAGATTTAATTAAAATTCTAGATTTTCTGCTGAATACTGCCAGAAAAATTGAGCTTGCAAATGCAAGGGGTATTGAAAATAATATCGTTAATCCAGTCACCGAAAGAGTACCAATTAACAAAGCGAAGATGCCGTACTCGGCATCTTCGTATGTAGGGTACCAATAGGGACTGGTGAAAAATTCTTCAAAACTCACTTCTCCAAATAGCGGAATCCCATCTTTGAACAAAAAGATAAATATTCCTGCTACGATTACAGTTGTTAATACTGCTGCTAGATATATAAATCCTTCAGCAACGAAGTCTCCCTTTCTTCTCCCAATCACTATCGATCACACCACTCTATAAATTTTATTATTCAATTCCGTAAGCGTTTACGTAACCAGCCTCTAATGTTCTTGCCTGTCCCTCTGGAGTTAAAGCGTACTTTAAAAAATCCATAACAGGTCCCTCTGGTAATCCATTTGTTCCGTCAACCCACATGAATAAAGGTCTTGAAATTGGATAAAGTCCTGTATTAACGTTTGCAACTGTTGGCATAACGCCTTCTACAGCTAAACCTTTAACTGTATCTGTCAAATAGCCCATTCCGATATAACCGATTGCATTTTTGTTCTGAGCAATCTGTTCAACAATTGAGTTTGTTGAAGGAAGCATCTGTACCTGAGGAGCTATTCTTTCATCCCCTAAAACTGTTTCTGTGAAGTATTCGTATGTTCCACTTGCGTTGTCTCTGGAGTAAATGACGATCCTTGAGTTATCTAATGAACTGTCTATATCCTTCCATGAAGTAATCTTTCCTGAGTAAATCTTTTCTAATGTTTCTATTGTGATGTTTTCTAAACCGAGTTCAGGATTAACAATAACTGCGATTCCATCGTATGCAACTACGAAAGGAACGAATAACTTTCCTGCTTCGTTCATTGCAACAACTTCCTTGGATTTAATCCATCTGGATGCGTCAGCTATGTCTGCCTGACCTTCTAATAATGCTTTATATCCTGTTGAGGATCCTGCACCTTCGATACTGATTTCAACTTCTGGATTCATTTCTTTGAAATCTTCTGCCCATAACTGTGCGATAGGGTAAACGGTGTTTGAACCCTTAATAACGATTGATGATGCTAATAATGAACCTACTAATACTAACGAAATAAGTGCTAATGCTATAATCTTCTTCATTTCTTACCTCCAAAATAATTTTTATACCTTCCAAAAACAATATAATGGTTGATGTTTAATCCAGTATTATTAAAATAATTTAATTTATTATATGCAGAAAATATTTCACAGAGAATGGGTTTAAATATAATAAAAAAGATTAAAATATTAGAAAAAAACTTTTATATTGTTTTATTTAAGCCATTTTTTAGAAATAATAATTTTTATATAATAAATGGAAAAAATCAAATTTTTTTCTCATATATAAAAAAAATGATTTATTTTTTTCAAGTTTTTAACCGTTTAACTCTGCAAAAAGTTAATTTACTCAATTATCAAAGAAAAATCTTTTTAAATTGACAATATAATTAATATTCATATAATAATTCAAAAGAGTTTCAGTTGCTTTGTCTCGTTATCATATTGCGGAAACTCAACATCATAAAGACCTCTCATAATTCTCATTTTTCTTTTCTTGGTTTCATATTTCAAGACATTCCACATTTGAAGATTATTTTTTGAAAAACACTGATAGCTGTTCCCATACGTGCTTATATATTTTTCCTTCAATCCGGGGAATATTTTCTCCAGTTTCGAATAGAAGTACACTCTCTGCCTGTCCCTCAATGTAACACCAAAGGCAGGACATATATCCCTTGCCCCCATTAAATAAGAAGCATTGACAATATTCCTTATGTTT
>CAZGZM010000063.1:10388-10825 GCA_964529955.1 uncultured Thermotogaceae bacterium | reverse complement strand
TTACCATTGAAGTAATAATTTCCATCAGTGCCCTTGATACCGCTTAAAATACCTAGATCCGAAAGCTCCATAATTGCTGGAGAAGCCCAATGTGTTGAACTAACATCAACATAGTTAACTGCATTTAAGCTAGCAAAAAGGAGAAAGAATGATACTAATAAAATAAATACGATTTTTTTCAATTATTTCACCTCCTAATTATTCGATAAAATTTTATCACAAATGATAATGCATTAGAAGTGTTAAAATGGTAATATTTACATTATGGGAGGTGTGACTCTTGAAAAGGACACATACTTGTGGAGAACTTTGCAAACGAAACCTTAATGAAAAAGTTATATTAAATGGGTGGATTGAAAGAATAAGAGATTTAGGAGGAATTAAATTTCTTCTTTTGAGAGATAGATATGGATTCACTCAAATTGTTATAGATCCTG
>CAZGZM010000063.1:0-10378 GCA_964529955.1 uncultured Thermotogaceae bacterium | reverse complement strand
AAGATAATTGAATGTTAAAACATTAGAAACTACAATAGAAAACTTTATGAAAGGGCAAATGAACTTGGTAATGAATTTTCTGTTCAAATTAACGGAACAGTTAGTGCTAGGCCCGAAGAAGCAATAAACAGAAATATGCTTACAGGGGAAATAGAAGTAATAGCAGATGATTTTAAAATTTTTTCCGTATCAGAAATTCCGCCTATATATATTAACACCGAAGAAGATGAAGCTTCTGAAGATTTGAGACTAAAATATCGATATTTAGATTTGAGAAGAAAAAAAGTTCAAAAAAATATAATTTTAAGACATAATGTTGCTCAAGTTATGAGAAGTTATTTAAATGAACAAAATTTTATAGAGATTGAAACACCAATTTTAGGCAAAACAACACCTGAAGGAGCCAGAGATTTTTTAGTGCCCTCACGAATGAAAAAAGGTAATTATTATGCCTTGCCACAATCTCCTCAATTATATAAGCAATTGCTCATGGTTTCAGGTTTTGATAGATACTATCAGATAGTTAAATGTTTCAGGGATGAAGATTTCAGGGCAGACAGACAACCTGAATTCACTCAGTTAGACTTGGAAATGTCCTTTGTTGATCAGGAAGATATATTCAAATTAATTGAAGGATTGTTTAATGAAATTTTTACAAATGTTTTAAATTCTGAAATTAAAACTCCCTTTGATAGAATGACTTATGAAAGCGCAATTATAAATTATGGTTCAGATAAACCTGATACAAGATATGGAATGAAATTCCATGATTTAACAAATTATTTTAAAAAGAGTACTCCGGATTTTATAAGAAAATCTATTGAAAATGGAAAAAGAATTTCAGGATTTATTGCTAAAGACTTATCATCAAATTATTCAAGAAAAAAGATTGATGAAATAACAAAATTTTTCAAAGAATTGGGTATGGATGGATTAATATGGATTAAAGGAGGAAATCAAATTAAATCATCTATATTAAAAATTTGCCCCGATGAGATTAATAAAATTTCAAATGATTTTAATTTAAATGACGGAGATATATTTTTCATTTCAGTAGGAGAAGGATACGATTATTATAAAAAAGCAGGAAAATTAAGAGAAAAAGTGATTAAAGATAATAATTTAAAGGTTGAGGGTTATGATATTCATTGGATAACTGACTTTCCGATGTTCAGTTATAACTCTGATGAGAATAAATATGAAGCAGAACATCATCCTTTTACCATGCCTTATTTAGACGATCTGGAAAAATATTTTCCAGACAATATTGAAAAAGTTAAATCAACATCCTATGATCTTGTTTTAAATGGGTACGAGTTAGCTAGTGGAAGTGTTAGGATTCATAAAAAGGATATTCAAAAAAAGATATTTGAAATAATCGGGATTGAAGAAAAAGAAGCGAATGAAAAATTTGGATTTCTTCTTGATGCTTTTAAATATGGTCCTCCTCCTCATGCTGGAATAGCTATAGGATTTGATAGATTAATTTCAATTTTTGCAAAAGTGAATTCAATAAGAGACGTGATAGCTTTTCCAAAGGTTGCTAGTGGTGCAGATTTAATGACGGGAGCTCCTAGTGAACCCTCTTGTATTCAATTGAATGAATTGGGTATAAAGAAATAATTTGGGAGTTAATAATACAATGACAATCGCTATTGATGGTCCCGCAGGATCAGGAAAATCTACTGTTGCAAAAACTGTAGCAAAGGAAACAGGATTTATTTATATTGATACAGGATCTATGTATAGATCCTTAGCTTTGAAAGCTTTGGAAAATAATTATAATATAAATGAAAAAAAGGATGTGAAAGATTTAATTTCGTCTACTAAATTTTCACTTGAGAATAATATTTTATTAATGGATTCAAAACCTATATCTTCAAAAATTAGAAGTAAAGAAGTTACTGATTTATCATCTTTGATTGCGGTTAATAAGGAAGTAAGAGCTTTTTTAGTTAATGAACAAAGAAAGATTGCGAAAAATAGTAATGTTGTAATGGAAGGAAGAGATATAGGAACAGTAGTACTTAAAAATTCAAAAAATAAATTTTTTTTAGATGCTTCGCTTGAGGTGAGAGCAAAAAGAAGGATTTTACAGAGAAGGGAAGAATTATCGGATGAAAATGTAAAAAACACTATTTTAAGAATATCAGAAAGGGACAGAAGGGATTCTTCAAGAAAGACAGGTCCACTGAAAATCTCAGATAGTGCGGTATATATAGATACATCCAATTTATCCTTTAATGAGGTAGTAAAAATTATAATTGAGAGATTAGTGAAATGAAAATTGTTACTTCAAAAGAAATTGGGTTTTGCTTTGGAGTTAAAAGAGCTATAGAAAAAACAAAATGTATTTGTGAGAAAAATAAAAAAGTTTACTCGATAGGTGAAATTGTTCATAATGAAATTGTAATAGATGCCTTTCCCCAAATAGAAATAGCTGATGAAAAAAGTATCTTCGAAATAAATACAGATAACTGCCCTATTCTTTTAAGAGCTCACGGGGTTGCAAAGGAATTTGAGAAAAAAATAAGTAATAAGTATAGTAATGTTGTAGATTTGACATGCCCAATAGTGTACAATGTATTTGGTTTGGTTGAGAAATATAGCGATTATGGTTATTCAACTTTAATTTATGGAAAAAGTAATCATCCTGAAGCTAAAGCGATTATTTCAAGAGCAAGAAAAGGATATGTTTTTTGTAATAAGGCGGAATTAAAAAATATATTGGATGAGCTTGAAAAAGATACAAAATTAATTCTTATTTCTCAAACAACAATGAACAGTATCAATTATAAAGAATTTAAAGATTTTATAATATCTAAAGATTTTAAAGATTTAAAGGTTTTTGATACAATATGTGATGTTACTGTAAAAAGAGAAAAAGCAACTGAAGAATTAATTCAAAAATGTGATGCGATTTTAGTTATTGGGGGAAAAAAGAGTTCTAATACAAGGAAATTATATGAAATGGTAAAAGAAAAAGGAGTTAAAGGGTACTTTGTTCAAAGAAAAGAACAGCTTAATCTGGATAAAAATATTAAAATATTGGGAATTATAAGTGGAACCTCAACTCCTGAGAAACAAATTGATGATATTTCAAATTATATAAGTGAGAGTGTGTGAGTATGGGAGGGATTAACGAATGAACGAACAGATCCATAACAATAATGAGGTAACAATGGATCAATTAATGGACCAAATGGAAAAACCTGCTATTGGTAGAGGTAGAGTTAAAGCTGAAGTACATTCTGTTTTACCTGACGGAGTTTTTTTAATTCTTGAAGGAAAATTGGACGGATTTTTACCTGAAAATGAGTTAGTAAAGGATATTAGTGATTATAAAAAAGGAGACGAATTAGAAGTTCTTATTTTAAAGAACGATGAAGAACTCGGCCAAAGTGTAGTTTCTGAAAAGAAGATTTACTATAAGATCGCTCAAAAAAAGGTAGAGGAAGCATTTAAAAATAACGAAAATATTGAAGGAATTATCCTAGAAGAAATTAAAGGAGGATATCAGGTTTCGTTATTAAGAGGTATAAAAGCTTTTTTACCTGGATCAGAATCTATGTATGGAAGAGGTAAAGCACCATTAAATAAAAAATTAAATTTTAGAGTTATAAAATATAGAAAGCAAAGAGGCGGTCCAAATATTGTTGTTTCTCTAAAGGAGATAAAAAGAGAATATATAGCTGAATTTTTCAAAGAATTAGAAAAAGGCCAAGTAATAGAAGGAACAGTAGATAGCATAAAGAATTTCGGAGCTTTTGTTAAGCTTAATGACTATGTAACTGCTCTTATACCTGCTTCGGAAATTTCTTGGGATAATACAAGGAGAATTTCAGATTTACTGAAGATTGGAGAAAAGGTAAAGGGAAAAATAATAAATTTAGATTTAGAAGCAGAAAAAATCTCTTTAAGTATTAAGCAATTAACTCCCGATCCATGGTTAGATATTCTTGAAAAATATCCTGTTGGAACAATAGTTGCTGGAGAAGTTAAAAATATAACACCCTTTGGATTTTTTGTAGCGTTGGAACCTGGAGTAGAAGGTTTAGTACATATTTCAGAAGTCTTCTGGGGCAATGTAAAAAAGGATCTAAAAAATGTAGTCAAAACAGGTGAGAAGGTAAAAGTATTAGTTAAAGAAATTGATGATAAAAAAAGAACAATTTCTTTGAGTTATAAAGAAGTTCTCGGAAATCCTTGGGAGGATGTTTCGGATAGATATTTTGCTGACAGAATATACGAAGGAAAAGTTGTCAAGATTCTTCCTATGGGAGTAATTGTTGAGCTGGAAGATTATGTATCAGGTTTTGTTCCAGTATCAGAAATTTCGTGGAATTTTGTTGACAGTATAGAAGATGTAGTAAAAGAAAAAGATCTAGTTAAGGTAAAAATATTAAGTATTGATACTGATAATGAAAAAATGAGACTGAGCATAAAGCAGGGCGAGGAAGATCCATGGAAAAAAGTTTCTGATAGGTTCAGTGTTGGTGATAAAGTAAATGGAACAGTAAAGAGATTTACTAAAAATGGAGCAATAGTTTTAATAGATGAATGTGATGTAGAAGCATTTTTACCAATATCTCAAGTTTCAATAAGAAGAATAGAAGAAATAGATGAAGAATTAACAATAGGAGATAAAAAAGAATTCAAAATTATCAAAATAATATATCAACCTGAAAATGACCTTAGAAATATGAGAGTTTCCATAAGGCAGCTTCTTAAAGATAAAGAGCAAGAGGAAGCTAGAAAGATGATAGATAAAATGAATGAAGGAATAGATGAATCAGGTGAAACATCAATGGAAAAACAACTTAAACAAATTCAAGAAAAAATGGAAAAAAGCGAGAAAGAGGAGTAAAATTTGGCGACTGTTTTAATTATCGGAAGACCTAATGTTGGTAAATCAACTCTTTTTAATAGACTGGTTGGCGGTAGAGATGCAATAGTAGATAATTTAGAAGGTTTAACTAGAGATTTCAAAATTGGAAAAGTTAGATGGTATGATAAGAGTTTTGATCTAGTAGATACTTGTGGACTTTTTGATAATCCTAACAACATTATTGAAGAAAAAATGAAAGAGGTTACCTTTAATTTAATAAATGAGGGTGACCTCATTTTGTATATTGTTGATGGAAAAAATGGTCTTGTTGGAGCAGACCAGGAATTCTCAGAAAAAATTAGAAAAAGTGGCAAAGAAGTTATTCTTGTTGCAAATAAGGTTGAAAATGAACAAAAATATAAAGAGGAACATGAATTCGATCTTTATTCTCTTGGATTGGGTGAACCACTCCCTATTTCCGCTGTTCATGGAGTAAACAAACATGAATTATTGGAGATCATTGCTGATAGATTGGAAAAAAAAGGTTTAAATCTTGAAGAAGATGAATTTGAAAATGAATATATAAAAATTGCTATTGTAGGTAAACCAAATGCGGGAAAATCTTCTATCTTTAATAAAATAATTAATAATGAAAGAAGTCTTGTTACTGAGCTTCCTGGAACTACAAGAGATACAGTTAATGAAAAAGTGTCAATAAATGATAAAGATTATCTTTTTATTGATACTGCGGGGATAAGAAAAAAATCTAAAGTAAAGATCAAAAATGTAGAATATTACAGTGTAATGAGAGCTGTTACAGCTATTCAAAAATCTGATATAACTATAATGATAATTGATGCAACTCAAGGTATAGGAAGCCAAGATCAAAAAATTGCAGGAGTTATTGAAAACGCAGGAAAGGGTGTTATTGTTGTTTTCAACAAATCAGATTTAATCGATGATAAAAGAAAAAAAGAATTGAAAAAAGAATTTGAATCTCAATTTTATTTTATTAAATATGGACCAATTCTATTCACTTCTGCTGTTAATGGGAGGGGTATAAAGAAGATAATATCTTCTATTGAAATTGTCAGAGAAAGTATTCAGAAAAAAATACCAACAGGTATTTTGAATAATATAGTCTCTAGGTACACCTTAAGTACTCCACCTGTTGGGAATGCGAGAAAAAAGGCTAAAATTTATTATTCAACTCAAATCGCTGTTAAGCCACCTATAATTTCATTATTTGTTAATGACCCCGGGTTGTTTAATGAATCTTATTTAAGGGGTTTGAGAAATATGATAAGAACTAATATTGATCCTTTTATTGGCAGTCCAATATATATAAAATTGAAAAGGAAAAAAAGATGATTGACTATTTTTTGCTTTTGGTAATTGGATACCTTATTGGTTCAATTCCATTTAGTTATATAGTACCGAAAATAGTTAATATTGATATAAGAAAAGTCGGAAGCGGAAATGTTGGCGGCACAAATGTTATGAGAAAAATGGGTGGGATAATTGGATTTGCTACCATGTTCATGGATGGTTTTAAATCATTTATTCCCATGATCATAGGAAGATCTTTTTTTGATTGGGATATATATAGTGCTATGCTTTTTGGATTTGCTGTTTGCATTGGACATATTTTTCCAATATTTTTAAAGTTTAAAGGTGGAAAGGGCGTTGCCTGTACAATAGGTACTTTTACCGCTATAAATGGTTTGTTTTTACCAATTTTTTTATTATTTTGGTTTCCAATAACTATTTTATCAAAATATGTATCTGTTTCTTCTTTAACTTCTTTAGCAGTTATTACTGCTTTAGCTTTTGAAGAGTTTGGGTTTTGGGCAGGGTTGATTTTTTTTGGATTTTTAATTTTAAATATAATAATGCATAGATCAAATATAAGAAGATTGCTGAATGATAAAGAAAACAAGACTGATGTAATTAAAGCTTTTAAGAAATTCGGAAGTAAAGAATAATTATAAAATTGAAATCACAACCATATATATTGAACCGATTATTAAAGAAAGAAGAGTTATTGGAAGAGAGTATTTCATATAATTTATATACCCGAATCTTTCATGAGTATGCTGCTCAACTAATCCAATGCCTACCATATTTGAAGCAGCTCCGGTAATTGTTCCGCTTCCTCCGAAACACGAACCGATTGATAATGCCCACCATATATCAGGAGAAACACCATACTTAACTATTAAAGTTTGCACAATAGGCAGCATTATTGTCACAATGGGAACTGCACCTATAAAACTTCCAACAATAGCAGTGATCCAAATAATAGTAATGTATAATAATATAAGATTTGATGATAAATTTCCTAACAATCCAGATAAAAATGAGGATACTCCTACCTCTTGCAAAGAAAAGGAAATTATAAACAAACCAATAAAAAAGAAAATTGTATCCCATTCGATTTCTTTAGTGATTTCTTCAAAATTCTTATTAGAAATCAGCATAAGTAACGCTGCTCCTGATAAAGCAATAATAGATGCATCATAGTGAAACACTTCGTGAGTCAAGAAACCAAATATGACTAAAACAAAAACAAATAATGATTTTTTTAACTCTTTTTTAGATTTTATTGCTTTTTTAGGGTCAGCGTTCGAAAGTCTCTTTAAAGATTCTGATTTTTTTGCAACAGGTTTAAAATACTTTCTATCAGAGTAAATTAAAGAAACCAAAGCAGTTACTATTACAAGAGGGCCTAAGTATAAAACGAAATCAATGAATCCAAATGAACTTGATGAACCAATTAATATATTTGGAGGATCTCCAATGATTGTTGCAGTACCTCCAATATTTGCAAATAAAACTGTTAGTATTATATATGGTGTTGGGGAAATTCCTAAAGAATCTGAAACTAAGAAAATAATTGGAGAAAATAGTAAAATTGTTGTGACATTATCCAGCAGTGCTGAGAAAAATGCTATTGCAATCATAAAAAAGAAAAATAATAATCTTACGTTCCCTTTTGAAAATTTGACAATATATATAGCAACATACTCAAAAAAACCTGTAGATTTTAAAATACCTACTATAATCATCATACCCATTAATATTCCCAGGGTGTTAAAATCAACATAAATACCTATTTTTTCAATAGAATAATCTGAAATGATTTTTAAGAGCAAAATAAGCATCCCCGCAGAAAAGGCAACAGTGGATCTTTTAAATTTTCCTGTAATTATTAAAAAATATGTAATTGTAAATACTGATAAAACAACAATTAGACCCATTACATCACCGAAGGTTAGTATAGCACTTTTTATATCGAATAACAAATAACAAAATTATTCATTCAGAATATTTTTTACATTAAATTTAAAACAAATTCCACAATTTGAACATTCATTCCATCTACAATCTGGAGTTATTCTTCCCAATAAAGAATTTTTATGTTCTTCTATTAAAAAATTTTTATTTATTCCTAAATCAATTTTTTCCCATGTATTTATTTTTTCATATTCAATTTTTGAAAGATATTTTTCAGGGATTATTTTGCTTTTTTCAAATGATGTCATCCATTTATTATAATCGAATTCTTCAGTCCATTCATCATAAATACAACCCTCATTATATGCTGTAAGCAAAACGTTTGAGAGCTCTTTTCCTCCTCTTGACAAAACTCCCTCTATTAAGGATTTTTTTGGATTAGAAATAGATAATTTTCCAAATTTATTAATTACATACAATTTTTTAATTTTTTCTCTAGCTTCTTCTATTCCAATTTGTTCTTCAAATTGAAATGGAGTAAAGGGTTTGGGAATAAATATTCCAATAGAAACATTTAGTTGTCTAAATCCAATTCTTTTTATTTTTCTTGATAAATCAACAATTCCATAAATATCTTCTTCTTTTTCTGTTGGTAAACCAATCATGAAATATAACTTAATTCTTTCCCATCCAGAATGAAAAGCTTTGTTTGCTGTTGAAATAATATCTTCTTCAGTTATGTTTTTGTTTATAACATCTCTCATTCTTTGAGTACCAGCTTCTGGTGCGAAAGTTAATCCGGTTTTTTTAATAGAGGCAATTTTTGAAGCTATTTCAATTCCAAAACTATCGACTCTTGTTGAAGGTAAAGAAAGAGAAATTTTTGATTTTTGCATGTATTTGTAAAGAGAATTTGTTAACTTTTCTATTGAAGTATAATCCATAGTACTTAAAGATAACAAAGACAATTCACTGTATCCTGTATTTTTTATTAATTCTGGAATTGATTTCATTACTTCATCAGATTTTCTTTCCCTAACTGGTCGATAATAAAATCCCGCGGCACAAAATCTGCAAGATCTCGAACACCCTCTTAGTAATTCAATTGAAGCTCTGTCGTGTATTATTTCAAAAAAGGGAATAATTGGTTTGGTTTCAATTTTAAGATTACTTAATGACTTAAACACTCTCTTTTTAATTTTATTCTGATTTATACTTGGAATATATACTCCATCAATTTCTGCTATTTTTGAAAGTAGTTCTTTTCTTCTGCTATCTTTTAAAAGAAAAATATTATCTTTAATAATCTTTGATACTTCAAGTGTAACTTCTTCTCCATCACCAATTATAAAAAAATCAAAGAATTCAGAGATTGGCTCTGGATTAATTGTACAAGGACCTCCACCTACGATTAAAGGTTCATTTGTTCTTTCAGAAGAAAGAAAAGGAATATTACAGAGATCTAAGACTCCAAGAATATTGGTATAAGATAGTTCGTATTGAAGCGTTATACCTATAATATCAAAGTCTTTTGCCGCTGTATAAGTTTCCAGGGAATACAACGGAATTTTATTTTCTTTCATTTCTGAAAACATATCTTTCCATGGTAGAAAAGATCTTTCTGCGTAAACATCTTTAGATTCATTCAAAATTCTATAGAGTATCTTTAAGCCCATATGGGACATACCTATTTCATACGTATCAGGAAAAACAAGTAAAAATCTAAGCATATTTTGAACTTGTTTCTTTTCCATATACAGTTCATTTCCAAAATATCTGGATGGTTTTGAAACTTTATATAGGACACCTGAATTATATAACCATTTTTTAATATCCAAAATTACACCTCTTTAATGAATAACCATAATAAAAATAAATGATTTTAATTAAATAATACCCCAGAATGGTTTTAAATACATTTCTTCCATATTGAAATTTTTTTTTAATCTGTTTTAATAAGAGTATATGATAAGGGGGGAGTTGTTATGGACTACGAGAAAATAAAAAAAAGAGAGATAAATTGGAAAAAAACAACTTTAGATAAAGTATTAAAAAGATTTCCTGAGAGAAAAGATGAATTTAAGACATCTTCTGATGAAATAATAAAAAATATTTATTCACCTTTAGACATCGATAATCAAGATTTTTTACAAAATATTGGTTATCCAGGAGAATATCCCTATACTAGAGGAGTTCAACCCACGATGTATAGAGGAAAATTATGGACAATGAGGCAATATGCTGGTTTTGGAGACGCTGAAGAATCAAATAAAAGATATAGATATCTTTTGTCTCAAGGTCAAACGGGTTTGT
>CAZGZM010000062.1:0-10865 GCA_964529955.1 uncultured Thermotogaceae bacterium | reverse complement strand
ATTTACCCTTTGAAGAAGTATGTAAAACAATGAGTGAAATTGGTTATGATGGACTTGAAATAGCTTCATGGGGCGACCACCTTGATTTGGAAAAAGCAGCTACAGATTTAGAATATGTAAAGGGAAAAAAAGAAATTCTAGAAAAATACAATTTAAAGTGTTGGGCTATAGGCACACACATAATTGGCCAATGTGTTTGTGATGTTTGGGATAAAAGACTAGACGGATTTGCTCCTAATAAATATGCTGGAAAACCTGAAGAAATAAAAAAATGGGCAATTAAACAAATGAAATATGCTCCATTAGCTGCCAAAAATCTCGGTGCAACTGTAGTTACAGGTTTTACTGGATCACCAATCTGGAAGTACTGGTATTCATTCCCTCAGACTACTGAACAAATGATTAACGACGCATTCAAACAGGTTGTAAAAGACTGGACTCCTATCCTTGATGAATTTGATAAACATGGAATTAAATTCGCATTAGAAGTTCATCCAACTGAAATTGCTTTTGATTATTACACCACGAAGAAATTATTGGAAGAATTTGATTATAGAGAAACATTTGGTATAAATTTTGACCCAAGTCATTTGATCTGGCAGGGTGTTGAACCACATCTATTCTTAAGAGATTTTGGAAGTAGAATTTATCACGTTCATATGAAAGATGCTGCAGTTACTCTCGATGGAAGAGCAGGCATTTTAGGATCTCATATAACATTTGGAGATACAAGAAGAGGTTGGAACTTCAGATCACTCGGTCATGGAGATGTTAACTTTGAAGATATTATCAGAGAATTAAATAACGCAAATTATTCTGGTCCGCTATCTGTTGAATGGGAAGACAGTGGAATGGATAGAATTCATGGTGCAAAGGAATCATTGAGTTTTGTAAAAAGTGTAGATTTTCCACCTTCATCAGTTATTTTTGATGATGCAATGCAATCTGAATAATTAGCTGTGTTTACATTTATGCAAATAGAGAAGGGAAATTTAACAAAAAGGATGAAAAATTATAATGGATGATTTTTTAATCAGGACAAAGGGAATTTCAAAGCAATTCTCTGGTGTGAGAGTTCTTAATAATATTGATTTGGAGTTAAAAAAAGGTCAAATCCTGGGCTTGATTGGAGAAAATGGAGCAGGAAAATCTACACTAATGAAAATTATCAGTGGACTTTATTTTCCTACTGAAGGTGAGATATTTTATGAAGGTAATAAAGTTGAAATCAATACTCCCCTTGATGCAAGAAAATTAGGAATAAGCATAATACCTCAGGAATTTAACCTTATAAGTCATTTAAATGTCTATGAAAATATATTTTTAGGAAATGAAAAAAGAAAAAACAAAATAGTTTTAGACAGAAAGGGTATGAGAGCAAAAACAAATGAACTTATGAAAAAACTTAAAACAATTATCAATCCCGATTCCTTAATCAGCTCTTTGAGTGTTGCTCAGAAACAGATGGTAGAAATTGCAAAGGCTCTTTCTCACGATTCGAAATTACTGATTCTTGATGAACCAACAACTGTTCTAACCTTGAATGAAATAAAAATTCTCTTTGATTTAATGAGAAACCTCAAAGAACAGGGAGTTTCAATGATTTATATCTCTCATAAACTTGGAGAAGTTAAAAAAATATGTGATGAAGTAATGGTGTTAAGAGATGGAAATTTCGTTACTAAGACCGAAACTTCTAAATTAAATGAAAAGAAAATGGCAGAAAACATGGTTGGTAGAGAATTGAATGAAATATATCCTGAAAAGGTTTCTCCGAAAGACGAAATTTTTATGAAAGTTAAAAACCTCTCTGTTGAAAACGTTTTAAATAATATTTCCTTTGAATTAAAAAAGGGAGAAATTCTAGGCTTTGCTGGATTAGTAGGGGCTGGAAGAACAGAACTTGCTGAAACTATAATCGGAATTAGAAAGAAAAAAGAAGGGAAACTCACTATTAAAGGAGAGGAAATTCAAATCAAAGACACTCTCGATGCCATTAATCATGGAATAGGTTACTTGCCCGAAGACAGACAGGGAACAGGTATTATCACTAGCTTCGATCTTATAAAAAATACTACATTAGTTTCCTTGAGAAATTACGGTAAGTTTGTATTAAATAAGAAAAAGGAAAAGGAAAGAACACAGAAATTTGTAGATGAATTTAAAATAAGAGCAGCTTCATTAAAAACAAAGTTGGAATTCTTCAGTGGAGGTAATCAGCAAAAGGTTTCTTTAGCAAAATGTCTGGATCCTCAACCTGAAATTATTATTTTTGATGAACCAACAAGAGGTATAGACGTTAATGCCAAAAGAGAAATTTATTTTTTTATAAATGATTTAGTTAAAAAAGGAATTTCATGCATATTTATTTCTTCTGAACTTGAGGAAGTGATAGGAATGTGCAATAGAGTTGCTGTTATGAAAGAAGGATCACTCATGGGTATCCTCGAAGGTGAACATATAAACGAACAAGAAATAATGTATTACGCAACTGGTGTAAAGGGGGCCGCATAATGCCGGAAGAAAAATCTTTTTTTAAGAAAATCGATTTAACGAAGTTAGGACCTCTTGTAGCATTAGCTTTATTATTTGTAATTTCAGCTTTTGCAAGTCCTTATTTTTTACAGGTAAACAACTTACTTAATATTTTCAGTCAGGTCTCTTTCACTGGAATGATTGGTTTAGGAATGACATTTATAATAATTGCTGGTGGAATTGATCTGTCAGTTGGAAGTGCTGTGGCTTTCAGTGGTGGAATTATGATTATTGCTCTTAATAATCTATTAAAGATTATGAGTGAACCCCTTGCACTATTGATTGGATTTCTAGTTGCTCTAGGAATTGGTATTGGTTGTGGTGCTTTAAATGGAATAATTGTAACTAAAGGAAGAATTGCTCCATTTATAGCAACACTGGGTACTATGGCTATTTTTAGATCCTTAATTCTCTTCATGGGAAATGCTGGTAATTTAACAGTTGATTTTCAGTACACTATGTTGAAAAATATTGGAAGAGGAAGAACATTTGGGGTACAGAATACTATCTGGGTTTTTGTAATTCTGGCAATTGTATTGCAATTTGTCCTGAGTAAAACCAGATACGGTCGATATGTCTGTGCTGTAGGATCCAATGAGAAGGTTGCTAAATTTTCTTCCATTAAAGTAGATAGAGTAAGATTCATGACTTATGTAATTACCGGGGCTACTATTGCTTTTGCCGCTTTCTTTGCGGCTGGAAGAATGAATTCCATCAATACAACTCAGGTTGGTAATCAATATGAACTTGATGCAATAGCGGCTGTTGTTATTGGAGGCACACCTATGACTGGAGGTACTGGACTTATATGGGGTACCGTAGTTGGTGCAATAATCTTGGGGATGATCAATAATATGCTTAACATGGTCGGTGTTTCTCCATATTTACATGGAACAGTTAAAGGTATCGTTATCATTGGGGCAGTTTTAATTCAACAAGTTGCTAGAAATAATGATTCAAAATTATCTAATTAAAAAATATTTGTTACAAACTATCTTTCAGGAGGTGTATTTATGAAAAAGGCATTTTTACTTGTGTTAGCTGTATTATTTATTTTTACAGCAGTTAGTTTAGCAGCAACTTACAAAATTGGGGTTTCAATTCCAACAGCCGATCACGGTTGGACAGGTGGAATAAACTATTGGGCAGCAAAGGCTATTGAAGATTGGGAAGCAAAAAGAGACGACATTGAATTTTTCCTCGTTGCATCTTCAGATCCTCAGAGACAGATAAGTGATGTTGAAGATTTAATGGTTAAGGGAATAGACGCTTTAGTTATCTTGGCTCACGACTCAGCTCCTTTAACACCTATCGTTGCCGAAGCTTACGAATCTGGTATTTACGTTGTTTCAGTTGATAGAGGACTTTTATTACCTGTACAGGATGTTTATATTGCTGGTGACAACCCTGGTTTAGGAAGAGTATCAGGAAAATGGATTGCAGAAGAATTAAACGGTGAAGGAAAAATCGTTGCATTAGAAGGTATTCCTTGTGTTATCAACACAGAAAGAGTTGAAGCATTTGAAGCAGAAATTGCAAAATATCCTGGTATCGAATTACTCGATTCACAACCAGCTTACTGGTCAGCAGATAAAGGTTATGAAGTAATGTCAAACTACTTACAGAAATATCCTGAAATTGATGCTGTTTTCGCACAGGATGACGATATATTAATCGGCGTTCTTGCTGCTTATGAAGAATCAGGAAGAAATGATATCAAAACATTCTTGGGTGGAGCAGGTTCGAAAATTATGGTCAAGAAAGTTATGGATGGAGATCCATTAGTAAGAGCAGACGTTACTTATCCACCATCAATGATAGGAACAGGAGTTAGCTTAGCAGTATTTGGAGTAACTGGAGAACCTCTAGAAGGATTTTACCAGCAGAAAGTTCCTTCACAAATTATCCTCGCTGCAGAATTAGTAACTCCAGAAAACGCAGAACTTTACTACGAACCTGATTCAGTATTTTAAAAACATTTAAATACGTTGGGGAGATAAAAATATCTCCCCATTATTTAATTATTTAGGGGGATTTCCTTGAAGCATACAAGAATAAACGCTGCAACAATGGGACAAATGAATAGAAACCTTATATTTAAACTAATTCAAAAAACTCCATCAATTAGCAGAAGAGATATTTCTAAATTAACCGGTTTAGATCCCAGTACAATTACTAGAATAACAACCAAACTTATCAACAAAGGTTTTGTGAAGGAAAATGGCGAAAAGGTTACTAATCAGCCTGGACGAAAGGGTATTTCGTTGTATCCTGTAAAAGAAGCTGCTGTTTCTTTAGTTATAAAAATAGGAATAGAGAATACTATTTTTGGTTTAGGTTATCTTGACAAAACCCTTGAAATTATCGAAGAAATTCCAACAATCAGACAATCAGACTTATTCTTATTAACCTGTATAGAAAAAATAAAGAATATTCTTAACGAGTATTCCAGGGGAAAAAATATTATAGGTATCTCTTTTTCAATTCCTGGAATTGTTAATCCAGAGAAAGGAATAGTTTTAACAGCTCCCCATTTAAACTGGAATAATGTCAAATTAAAGGAAGCGATTGAAAAAGAAATTGATGAAAAGGATTTATTTGTTCTTTTAACAAATGAAGCTAGACTATCACTTCTAGCTGAGAATTATTTTAACAAAGAAATTAAGAATTTACAGAGCCTTGTTTACATTTTTATCTCTCAGGGAGTTGGTGGAGCATTATTTCTAAACGGTAAAATATACGATGGAGCAACTAATTCTTCTGGAGAAATTGGCCATATGACTATAAGCGAAAATGGTTCCTTATGTCATTGTGGTAATAGAGGATGCTGGGAAACATTTGTTTCCATTGATTCTGTTGTGACATCATATGAACTCTCAAATAATGCTTTATCAGGTAATAATTATAAAGAAAAGTATGCAACCTTACTAATAAGGGCAGAACAAAATGATTTATATGCAAAAAAAGTTTTAAGTATAATGATCCACAACCTTGCTGTAGGTATATCTAATATAGTGAATATTATTAACCCTCAAGCCATAGTTATTGGAGGAATCGGTGAGAAAATCCCTGAAAATTATATTGAGCAACTTCAGGTTGAAGTACAGCATTTAAGTCTGGTTTTCGCTGGCCAAAAAGTAAAAATAATGAAGGCAAATATTGATATAGATAGAGCTTGTTTGTACGGATGTACAATAACTGCAATGGAAAGATTTACCGATATAGTTACTATTTAAATTAATTCACCTTTTAAATTAATACCCTGCAGGATAGTTTTTTACGTATTTTTTTGATATGCACTTATTCTTTTATTCACCTTTAAAGTAATAAGTTCAAGCATTGAATTTTCTAATAAAAGTACTATGAAATTCACAGGAAAGGCGAATTTTTTTTGTTAACCCATCTTTCGAGTAAAAAGGCTACAAATGCCATAGAAAAAGGAACACATTTTTCATTTGGTCACTACGTTCTTGAACCAGCTAAAGAAAAGACCTTTTTTCTGAATAGGGGAACATTGAGTTTCTCAAAAATATCTGTATGAATAGATTCAATAGAAGAACTAACTCTTAATTGATTAATTTCTACATATTCAACTATTTATTAGTTATATAGAAAGATTTAGCAACATTCATATAATATACGGATTAACTTTTTTCTTTTATGATAAGAGAAAACCTTAGTTTATCATTGTTTATCTTTCCTATCTTCCTTTTTCAAAAAAAGTGGGATTTTACATATCACTTTTTTGAATATTTCGTAGTTAACCCTTTTTCAAGTAAAAAAAGGAACAAAGTCAAAAAAAAAAATCTTAAAGTTTCTCAAAATTTTTTTTATGATCATATTCATTAACAGAAATAATTTCAGCATTTTATTTAATTTATAATACTTCTATTATGAGTAGATACTTCTTTTTAAAAGAAATAATTTAACTAAATAAATACCATCTAATTTAATCTATTTTTCAAGAGATTTATCTACAGAAAATTTATTATTCAGATTTATCAATATAATTATTCTTTTTTCATAAAAAAATTAGAATAAATAAAGGATATCAAAACTATAATTAACGCTATATAAAAAATCCAATCTCCATAAAAAGTGTAAAAACTACTTTCTTTAATTGGTATGTATGAAAATGAAGCTAAGATATATTCAGATGAATTTTCTTCAATAGTAGGTAATCTTTTTAATACATGACCGTATGGATCTATAATCTCTGTAATTCCTGTATTGGCAATTTGAATCATGTACTTTCTATTTTCAATAGCTCTGAATAAACTCTGATAACTATGCTGTATTCTTCCAGTTTCATCAAACCATCCATCATTAGTTAGGGTTAATAAAACTTCAGCACCATTAATCGCTAAACCTCTTGATACTTCACTGTAATAGGAATCATAGCAAACTTGTGCTCCTATATTTACATCATCTATATTAAATACTGTAAATTTTTCTCCTGGTTCATAAAAATCTAGAAATTTTAGAAATTTAAAAACCCCAAGAATCTCTGGAAATGGTAAAGTTTCAGCAAATGGAGTAAGTCTTATTTTTGCATAAAATTCCTCCAGTGCTCCTTCTGAATTATATAAACCAATTTGGTTATAACTCTCTTCTTCATATCTTGGAAATCCAACTAGAACGTTTAAATTTTTTTCCTTAATTAATTTTAAAAAATTACTTTCATAGGAACTTCTTCTTATATCAAACATAAATGTACCCTCTGGTAAAACAACAACTGAATTCTCTGGAACTTTTTCGAGAGCTTCTAGAATAACATTATATGATTTTAAAATATCGGTGTCATATTTCATTGATTGAGGTATATTTGTCTGAACACCAACCATTTTTTCCATTTTTTCTTCCTGATAATTAATGTATGGAACATTTTGTTCAATTATCCCATTTATAGAAAAAACAACAATAAGTATCAATCCAAGAATCATAATCTTTTTATTTTTGTATTTTTTCCACAGGGAGTAAATCAAAGCATTAACAAATACAATCAGGAAAACAGCTAATAGTGTACCGCCTATCGAAAGGACCTGAAGAATGCCACTCTGACTTGCTAATGCATCAGAAAATTTCCCCCCTGTAAAACCAAGAGGACCAATGGACCTAAGAAATTCAAATATCGTAAAAATTGAAGAAATATAAAGTGAAAACAAAATTGGTTTATTTATTAATTTATCACGTAGAATCAAATAAAAAAAGCCAATACCTATATATGGTAAAGCCATTACAAAGCCCATTAGGAAATAACAAATTATTCCAATATAACTCGGAAATGACATTAATACTTCAGGAACATTTACTGAAAGAACGGAAAAAATCCAGTAATGAGTTATCAATAGAAAAATAATTCCAAAGAAATATACTTTTAAGGTTCCTTTAATGAGTTTGTTCTTTTCCAGAGAAATAAAGAGAGGAATTAATGAAACCCAAACGAATCCTCCCCATAAGAAACCCGGCATAGAAAGTACTGATAAAATCAAAGAAATAAAAAACAATTTAGTAATCTCCTTGAATAATTCTTTGAATCAATTCGGCTACTCCTGATTCATCATTCGATTTTTTCGATATATATTTTGATATATTTTTTACATCATCAGGTGCATTTGCCATGCAAAATGAATACTTCACACTCTTAAGTACTTCCATATCATTATAATTATCTCCAATAAACGCAACTTCATCCAGATCAATATTGTAATAATTACAAATATGATATATTGCTTTTTCCTTTGTAGCTTCATGGCTTACAAGCTCGTAATATGCATGCTCATCAATATCATCGTTTTTTACTACTTTAATATCGTTATTTGGAACTCCCAGACATTTCAGTAAATCATTTATTTCACTTTCTTTTCCTTCAAGGGCTATTTCAGGTATCATTGAATTCTTTATATAATCTGATGGTTTATTAACATATCTTATTCTGTAACTGTTGTTTGAATAGTATTTATAATAAGGTGTTTCATTTTTTTGATTTATGTACATATCCGGTTCTGAAAAATAATTGTTGAAAACTATAATTTTAATGTTATTAAATTTCTTTTTTATTAATTCCTCAATTCTAAAAGCATAAATAGAAGGTATACCAAACTTATATACTATTTCGTTTGAACCGTTTATTCTTTTAAAAATTAGAGATCCATTCTGAAAAGATATCAAAGTATCCTTAAGATTCAATTCATCGACAAATTTATGTCCTGATACATAACTTCTTCCTGTGGAAATTGTTACAAGAATATTTTTTTCAACTGCTCTTTTTATCATATCTTTGTTTTCATTAGAAATACGTTTCTCATCATTTAGCAATGTTCCATCTAAATCAACCACAATTATTTTTATCATCTCTATCCTCCAATTTGTAATCAACTATTTGAAAAGTTTCTAATCTTTTGTTTTTTGACAGCATCCATTCGATTCTAATGGGAAAAGCAAATTCATTCTGTATTCTTCCGGAATGTACCCATTTTTTCGATTCTTCATTTCCAAAGAGCCCTGGATTTGCACTAATATATAAAGTAACTGGTTTATCTACCCAATGGACTTCGTCAATAGATTGCATATTTCCTATTTCATTTTTAATTTGTTCTCTTATATGTAATTCAGGTAATGGTTTTACATTTATTAACGCAATGTTTTTTGAAAGAGGTCCTATTATTTTAACATTAGCAATTTCTCTTTCAAAGCCTTTCAATTTTTCGATTAATATCTCATTTGCTGATGATACAGCCTCTCCATGATATGAAGGATTTCCCATTATTTTCATTAAATGCTTTAATTTACAACCTTCCCTAACTGAATTTTCACCTATTCTTTCTATTTTGAAATTATAGAATTCAAGCGCTTCACTTATTTCATTTTTATCCCAATATCTCAATGGAGAATAAATACTATCTCTGATTGCAATTCCAGTTTTTCCCCATGAATCCGAAGTATTTGCTCCAGAAGCGATTAAACCATCTTTGACATAAGACTTCACAGAATTTAGTTTTACTATCTTTGTACACCTGTTGCAGGAAGGGCCTTTCTTCCATATTTCCTCTGATGATTCTGTAGCAGGTTTAATAATTAATTCAAGTCCCAGTTTCTTTGAACTCTTTTTTATTATTTCAAAAGACTTTGAATATGTATATTTCCCATATGTAATATTTAATAATCTAATATTTTTCCTTCCAAGCGCATCTTTAGCAATTAGTGAAACTAAAGTGCTATCCTGTCCTCCTGAAAAAGCTATGGTTAATTTTGAACATAGTTGTCTAATTTCCTTTACAGTCTTATCTATTCTGGTTTTAATGTCTGACAAGATAATACCTCCAGAATAAGTTTATAACATAAACTTCTTTTTTTTCTTAAGTTTACTTGAATCTATAGAACTAAAAAAAAGTCGGTCTTTAACCGACTAATATATATTTCCATATTTATTATTTATCTTCTTTCGTGCCCTGCAACTCTAAGTACTTCATCGTAAGAAGTTACTCCATCAACAACCTTTTGTATACCATCCTCAAAAAGAGATCTCATTCCAGAAGCTCTTGCAGCTTCATCAATTGCATACTCAGAACTCTTTGAGATTATTAAATCTCTAATTTTGTTGTCGTTTATTAAAACTTCATGGATACCAGTTCTTCCTCTATATGCGTTACCTCTACATTCTGAACAACCTTCACCTTTACCAAATTCATAGTATTCGGTGTTATTAGGATATATTTTTTCGGCTAAATGTAATAATTCATCTCTTAGTGGAGCTTCGGTTCTACATTCAGGACACAATTTTCTTACGAGTCTCTGCCCTACAACTCCCAATAAAGATGCATTAAGAAGGAATGGATCTACTCCCATGTTAATCAATCTACTTACAGCACCAGCAGCACTGTTTGTATGAATTGTTGATAAAACCAGATGTCCTGTTAAGGATGCTTCAATAGCCAAAGCAGCTGTTTCTCTATCTCTTATTTCTCCAACCATTATGATATCAGGGTCTTGCCTTAAGAAACTTCTCAAATATCTTGCAAAGGTTAAATTAATCTCAGCATTTACCTGACATTGTGAAATACCATAAATCGTATATTCAACAGGATCTTCAGCAGTTATTATATTAACTTCTTCAGAATTTAATTGGTTCAATACAGCTACAAGGGTTGTAGATTTACCACTACCTGTAGGTCCAGAAATAAGAATTATCCCGTGAGGATTATCAATTAATTGAACAAATCTTTCATGATTAAAATCACTCAAACCCAGATCCTTCAATTCACTTTTTGAACTGGAAACCTTGAGTAATCTCATAACTACTTTTTCTCCATGAATTGTAGGCATCGTAG
>CAZGZM010000061.1:8606-11043 GCA_964529955.1 uncultured Thermotogaceae bacterium | reverse complement strand
TAGCTCCAACTAAAAGCTTTGTATAAACATGTTTAGGATTATGAATTACTTCTTCAGCTGGCCCTATTTCTGCAAATTTACCTGCATACATTATAAGAATCTTGTCAGCAATTTGATATAAAACTGAAACATCATGAGTAACAAATATAATACTTTTCACGAATTTTTTATCCCTAAATTCTACAAGCATTTTTGAAACAGCTTTTTGAGTTGAAACATCTAAAGCGGAAGTAATTTCATCAGCTATAAGTAAAGATGGATTCATCAATGTTGCAATTACCATAACCATTCTTTGCTTCATACCTCCAGATAATTCAATAGGGTACATATCCAGAATTTTTTCATCTAAACCAACGATTTTTAATCTTCTTTTTAATTCTTTATCAATTTCTTTAAATGAAAATCCCCTAAACATAAAAATATCTCTAATATATCTTCCGATTTTAATTGTGGGATTCATTGCATTTAAAGCATATTGAGGGATTATTGATATATCTCTATATCTTTTTTCTTTCATTTTTTCATAATTTTCAATGAGCAATCTTTCTCCATCTAGTATTACTTCTCCACTGATATACTTCATTGGAGGTTTGAGTAATATTAGTGAATTACTGAAAGTTGATTTACCACAACCTGATTCTCCCGCTAATCCTAAAATATCGCCATCTTTAATTTTGAAGGTCATATCATCAAGAGCCTTAACCTGCCCTCTAAGAGTTTGATAGTATACTTTTAAATTTTTTACTTCTAAAGACATTTTTACATCTCCCTCAGTTTAGGATTAAAAATTTCGTCAAGTCCTGTATTCATGAAATAAAGACCTCCAACTATTAGTGTTATTGCTAATCCTGGAGGAATTATCCACCACCACATACCTAATTGAATAGCATTCCATAAAACAGCATTTTGGAGCATTAATCCCAGCGAAATCCCTCTTGTAGGTCCCAATCCAATAAAATCTAATGTTACAGCTGCTAAAATGGATCCTCCAAATTGGAGAATGTAAACCATAAAAACATATGAAAGCATATTTGGGGCAATTTCTCCAGTAATTATTTTAATTGTTTTTGTTCCGGTTATTCTTGCTAAAGAAACAAAATTTCTCTGCTTTAACGAAAAGGTTTGTGATCTCACAGCTCTTGCAGTCCAAGGCCATGCAGTACAACCAATAATAACTGATTGGATAACAACGCCTCTGTATGGAAGATATGCTGCAAAAATTATCATTAGTGCTATTGTCGGGATAACCATCATAACATTGGTTATCATCATTAGTATTTCATCTATATAGCCGCCTTTATATCCTGCAAAAAAACCTAAAAATAGCCCTATTAAGGTTGCTATACTTCCTCCTAATAATCCAACACCAAATGAAGATCTTAATCCATATACAAATTGTGAAAAAACATCCTGACCAAAGAAAGTTGTTCCAAGCCAATATTCTCCACTTGGTGCCTGATAACCAGGACCTGCATAATCTAATGGATCATATTGTGTTAAATAAGGACCAATTATGCTTAAAACAAGAAAAAATAAAAACAAGCACAATCCAATAATCAATTTCTTATTTCTGAAAGCGAAATATAAGGCTTCTTTTGTATTAGAAATTTCTTTATTGTTTTTTTCCTTCATCTACATTTCACCTCCAATTGAATGTCTAACTCGAGGATCTTTGAAAATATATACGATATCTATAATAAAATTCGCAAAGAGAACCATTATTATAATAAATAGGAAACATCCCTGTATTAAAAAGAAGTCTTCTTGTAAAATTGCTTGATTTAAAACATGACCTAACCCCGGATACGAGAAAACTATTTCAGTAGTGATAGCTCCTGTTATGATTATCCCAAGCTGAATTGCTAAACCTGTAATTTGAGGTAAAGAAGCATTTTTATAAGCATATTTTCTGATTAGTTTATCAGGAACTCCCATGGTTTCCAGATATTTTGAATAATCAGCATCAAGTTCATAGATAATCATATTTCTCATTCCAATAGCCCATCCACCGAGTTGAACTATAAATAGAGATAAGAACGGTAAAATCCAGTGTTTTAATAAATCGAAAATGAAATCAAAGCTAAAGCTTGGTGTTAACGAAAAACTGTATGCTCCTGCAACTGGAAGAAGATTAAACACAACACCAAAAGCCCATGCTAAGATTATTGCTAACCAAAGATAGGGAGTAGCTGTTAACATATACCATATTGGTAAAACCCAATTGTCCAGCCTTTTCTTCTTTGCTGCAAAAGCACCAAATTTATTCCCAAAGAAGTAACTTGCAAGAATCGCAGGAACCATAAGAAAAATATCATAGGGTAAAGCTTCAGCAATTATTTCAAAAACAGGCTTAGGAAAAACAGTTATGCTAATACCAAGATCTCCTTGAAAAAGAGATTTCCAAAAATTCAAATATTGATTCCAAAGTGGAACATCC
>CAZGZM010000061.1:0-8596 GCA_964529955.1 uncultured Thermotogaceae bacterium | reverse complement strand
TGGTGGAATTCTTTCGAAAAATGCTGAAAACTATTAGAGGGATTGAGACGAGTAATAATGAAAAAAGAAAATAGGGCAATAGCTTACGATAAGGTGAAATTACATTATGAGCGGGCAGCGGAGAATCGAAAGAAACGTCCAAAGCGGAACATCCAATCCAAATGCTCTTTGTAAATTAGTATAAGCAACTTGAGTTGCCTGAGGATAATTGGATAACCTTCCTACTAGAGCATTTATTGGGTCTCCGGGCATAAACCTTGGTATTAACCAATCGATAGTTACAGCTACAAAAAAAGTTATTAAATATATAATTATCTTTCTTCTAAAATATTTACCCACTATGAAAGATACTCCTTTCTAGAAAAAAAGCACCTTCAACCCCCAGCTGAAGGTGCTTATTATCATTTCTAAATTATTTTAGATCTACATTAATCAAAAGTTTGAGTAATCCTTCTTGCCATCTGCCAGCCCAAGCACAAGGGTAATATGGATTAGCATCTGATTCTGCTGATGGCCAATTTGACCATACTTGAGTATTAGATTCATACCATAATCCGTTATACCAGAATGGTATTGCAGGTAAAGTATCTAAGAAAATTTCTTCTATTTCACTTATAACTTCCATTGCTCTTTCTTCATCATCCAATGGTGTTCTGTTGAATTCATCTATCAAATCATCAAGAACTGGATCTACAACTCTTCCAAAGTTTCCATTGTTAGCCCTGTCTCCAATTAGATCAGCGTATAACCAATTATATAGTGTCCAAGGAGTTGATGTACCTTTAGAATTGAAGTTATTTATTGCAAGATTATAAGCTCCTGAAGTTAAATCATCAAAATATTTGTTATAATCTGGAAATTTTGCCTCACAGTTAATTCCTACTGCTCTTAAGTCTTCAGAAATTATCTTTTCAGATTCCATCCAGTCTGTCCAACCAAAGGGACAAATAATATCAATTTTAAATTCACTTCCATCAGATAATTCTACAAATCCATCTCCATTAACATCTTTCATTCCTGCTTTTTCTAGAAGTTCTTTAGCTATTTCAGGATCATAATAAAATCCCTTTTCATTTGCTAATTCTTCATTATAATATTTCATCCAACCGTCAATTGGTAAGAATCCCAAAGTATTTGAAGGAAGTACCATATTTTCAAAAACTCTATTTACAATTCTCGATGGATCAACGGCAAATGCAATAGCTTTTCTTACATCGGCATTATCTAAACCAGGTTTTTCTGTGTTAATAAAAACAAATGCAGTATTATCTGAAGGCATGTATGGCGCACCATCATAATAAGTATGAATACCGTAAGCATTTTTAATAGCCGGAATACCAGGTAAGAAAGTATTAGCCAAATCTATTTCTTCACCTTTCATCATCATTCCAAGAACAACATTATTACTTATGGCTCTTAAGTAAACTATTCTCTTTGGTTTTGGCTGTCCAAATACTTCGTTACCCCACCAATTATCATTTCTGATATAAATAATTCTGTCTTGAGTAGTGCCTTCAAGCATGTATTCTCCAGATCCCATACAATTTTCCATATTTGAACCGAGCGTTATGTCTTCTGGAGTTCTATTTTCCCAATCATGTTTTGGCAATATAGGTAGTTGGTAAAGTTGATATCCCCATTCTTGGTATACTGGATCGCTAAAATTGAATTCCACAGTTTTTTCATCAAGAGCTTTTACACTCTCGAATTTCTCATAAAGACTTATAAAATGTATTCCATCTACACTACCTGGTAATGTAAAAGTATAAACAACATCTTCAGATGTTAATGGTTCTCCATCAGCCCAAGTAAGGTTATCTCTCAAGACTAATTCAAATGTATCTTCATCTTTCCATTCTCCACTTTCAGCTAACCACGGAGATAGAGAATCTGATAATGGATCATAAAAATAAAGAGTTTCATAAATACCACCGACAACTCCAGGGTGAGCTGCCCAAGGAGCCATAGGATTAAAGTTTGAAGGTGGTCCCCAGAGTCCGCCTGTCATATACATAGTTTCTTTTCTGTCAAATCTTTCACCAAATGCTGCAACAGAAAAAATTAACATCACAATAATAGTCAATAAGACTATTTTCTTCATTTTAACACCTCCTGAATTTTGGATAGATGTATATATAATAATATGAAAATATTTTCATGAAAAACTAATGAAAACATCTGTTCTTTTCATTTAAACTGATTAACCTTGATTATATTAAATTCTCTTCATTATTCTCATTTTTATAATCAATAAAATTTTTTAACATTTTAGCTAATAAATAATTTATAATTTATTAGAGGTGATATTATGAAATGTTTAAATTATGAAAAAAATATGGAATATTGCAATTGTTCTTTTTCCTGTTCCAGAAAGGGAAAATGCTGTGAATGCATTCAATATCATAGAAGTTTAGGAGAATTACCTGCTTGTTATTTTGATGCTAAATCTGAAAAAACAGGAAACAGATCAATAGAATATTTTATTGAGCAAAGGGACAAAAAATGAAAAAAACAATTCTTTTTTTCTTTTCTCTTTTATGTATAACAAATATTTTTTCAAATTCTTTATACTAATTTTTATCATACCTTAACAACGATGGCTCAATTAAATTTAATTTGGACCTAAAAGTTCACATAGAAGATGTACAAAGTGATTCTTCAACTAAGACTTACATTGATGAAGATATAAAGGTAAATTTCATTATGTCAAATTGGAAAAACTATTTTTGTGACTTCGAAAAACCAGAAATACTTGAAAATATTTCCTTTGTATACCTCGATGATGAGGAAATACTATTTTCTATTGTAGATAATGAACCATGGAGACAATATAGAATAAACTCAAACATCGACATGGTATTCAGTATTTTGAATAATATCATCTGGGAGCTCTTTAATGAAAATTCCTACGAAAAGGAAGAAGTAATTTCAGAAGAAACAATCACTTACCTATTTTCACCAAATAAAGCCAAATCAACTCTCAATAGTTTTTTTAGTGGAGGATATTTACCTGATTATATGTATTTTACATTTATTCTGGAGAATCAAAAGATTCCAATAATTAAGGAAATAATTATTACAGAAAAAACTGGAGTTGAATATATCAAACTCCTTTTTAATAAAGTAGAATTTTCAAGTGAAAAAGAATACTTTGAGAATATGCAAAAACTTTATTATGATACATTCAACTAATTTAGTTATGAAGTAAATTCATTCTGTCTATAAACCAGAAAAACCCCTTTTTAGCATATAGATTAAATTGAATCTGAACTTCTGAATCATCAATAACCTTAATATAACTCGCCATAAATGAAAAAGAACCATTATTTTCATCTTCACTAATTTTTTCAATTGTAATTGAATTTAATTTTGCTGATAGAAAAAAATCCTCAAAAAAACTTTTTAGAAGAGTTTGACCATATACTTCACTATCTCCATTTACTGAAACGGTTACTTCATCTTCAAATAATATAATTAGTTTGTCAGCATCCTCATTTTCCATTCCCTCTTCAAATCCCAAAACAATATTTTCAAAGACTAAATTATTATAATACGATGCACAACCACTAAAAAGTAAAATCACAGCTGAAATAATTAAAATAAAGGTTATTTTTTTCATTTAATCACTCCCTTTTGGTTTCTTAATTTATTTTATCATAAACATTTTGTAAAATATTCTTTTTTTCTACTACTTAATATATAATTGATTTATGATTGATATAAAATTCTGGTTAGAAATAGATGAAACTACTCAATTAGAAAGGTTTAAATCTAGAGAAAATAATAAATACAAAAAATGGAAAATAACTGATGAAGATTGGAGAAACAGATCAAAGAGATCTCCTTATAAAATTGCTCTTGAAGAAATGTTTGAAAGAACTGATAAAAAGTATTCACCATGGGCCGTAGTTGAAGGAAATTCAAAAATATTTGAAAGAATAAAAGTACTAAAAGAAGTTATTAAAATTATTGAAAAAAGACTATGATAAAGAAAAAAACTATTAATTCTATATCTTCAATTGTTGGAATAATTATTTTTTTAATAGCTTTTTATGTAATTTATCAAAATTTAAAAAATATCTCATTAAATGAAATTTTAAAAAGCATTAAAAATTTTAGTTTAACTACAATTTTGTTGTCTATTACCATTACTTTTTTTGTATATCTTAATCTCTCTCTTTATGATTTTATTGAAGTGGTTAGATTGAAGTTAAAGTTACCATATAAAAATGTTCTTCCAATATCCTTTGTAAGTTACTCCTTTAGTAAAAATTTTGGAATGAATGTTTTGTCGTCTGGTTCGGTGAGATTTAGATTATATGGTGCAAAAAATATTTCTATTCCAGATACAATTAGAATTACTATTTTTGCATATTTAACTTATTGGTTAGGATTTTTATTTTTGGTAACAATTAACTTTTTCATTTTAAAGAATTTTCTACCAGGAATTTTTACGTTAACAATTATTTCGTTGTACTTTTTGCTTGTAATAATGAGAAAAAAACCTTTGAAGTTTAAATCATTTTTATTTAAAGTTCCGGATTTAAAAACGACTTTTCTTCAAATATTTATTTCTGTCTTTGATATTCTTTTTTCTTTTTTCGCCTTCTTTATTCTTCTGAATAATCAAATTAAAGTTTCCGTAAACCTTTTCAACAATTTTATTTTTGCGCAACTAGCAGGAATTTTTAGTCAAGTACCAGGTGGTCTTGGTGTTTTTGAGGCACTAATAATTTCTACAAACAAAAGTATTAATACAGAACTTCTATTTAGTTCTCTTATTATCTATAGATTAATATTCTATTTTTCACCGTTGATAATTGGATTATTAATTTATGCAAAAATAGAAATTAAAACAAGAAGGAACAAAAACAAATTATGAATACTCTTATTAGGGCATCTGCTGGAACAGGGAAAACATACACTCTTGTAAAAAAATATATATCAATTTTCGAAGATTCATTTAAATCAAATGAAAATTTAAACTTCTTTAATGTATTAACCTTAACATTTACTGAAAAAGCTGCCAATGAAATGAAAGAAAGAATAAGAAATACAATAGCCGAAAAAATCATTAATGCTTCAGAAGAAAAAAATAGATGGATTGAACTAATGAACAAATTGAACAGTGCTCCCATTTCAACAATTCATTCTTTCTGCAGAAAAATTATAAGAGAATCAGCAATAATAATGAAAAGAGATCCATATTTTAATGTCTTAACTGGGTTAAAAAAAGCAGTAATACAAACATCAATAACTAAATCATTTTTCGAAAAAAACATGAGCAAACTCAACCCTTTGATCAATCTGGTGGGAGTTGATGAATCCTATAAATTGCTTCTTAACTCTCTTAATAATATGTATAAGATTAAATATAATTTTCCCCTGACTGAAAAAGATATAAAAGACGATGTTATTGGTGAAAATAATTTAAAAAATATCGATGCTACTATATCCTTTCACAACAATTCACTAGAGTTAATTAAAATGTATAGAGATTATACAAGGAATCAAAATTTGATTGATTTTGATGATATTTTACTTACTACGTACGAAATGCTAAGAGATAATCTGGAAATCTCGGAAAGATTATCAGAGAGATATAAATATATCATTGTTGATGAATTTCAGGATACCGATGAACTGCAAATGAAAATTATTGAAATATTACATAAAAAGAAAACAAATAAACTTTTTCTTGTAGGTGATCCTAAACAATCAATTTATAGTTTCAGGGGAGCGGATATTTCAATTTTCAATAGAACCAGGATAAAATTTGAAGAATCTAATGATCAAATAATAAAATTAGATAAAAATTGGCGTTCAAGCAAGGTTCTGGTTGATTTTCAAAATAATTTTTTCCTCAGATTAATGCCATATAATACGAACTTTTCACTTCACAAATCTGTATATGATACTGAAATTTTATCTGCAGATATATCGAATGAAATATCAAAAAGAGTTTTTCTTTTAAATACAGAAGTCAAAGATGAAGAACCTGAAAGGGTTGCAAGTATTATTACAGATATGATTGATAGAGAAATGTTTTTCAGTAATAAGGGCAATCCAATAAAACGAAAAATTAAAGCTTCTGATATTGCTGTACTTTTTAGAAACTTTAATAAAATCTCTAAATTCGAAAATGCTTTTTCTATAAAAAACATTCCATACTTTACAGTGGGAGGGAAAAATTTTTATGATCGGCCAGAGATAGGTGGACTGCTTTCCTTTTTAAATGTTTTAACCGATTACAGTGATGAAACTTCCTTATTTAAATTACTTATGTCCCCTCTAGTAGCTCTAAATCTTGATGAAATCTCTGAAATGAAAAAGAAGAATTTATCTCTTTTTGAATCATTTATTAAGTCTGATTTACCTAAACTATCATTGATAAAAGAATCATTTGAAAAGTACTCAAAACTTAAATATTACCTTTCTCCTGGAGAAATTCTTCAGGGTATTATTAATGATAATAAGTATTTGGTTTCATTATCTATATATCAAAATTCAGAAAAATTGATTGCTAATGTTAGAAAACTATTGGATATTGCAAGAGAGATGGAAAATTATGGCTCAACATTAAGAGAAATAACAAAAAACATAAAATACTATATCGATAATAATGATGAAAGAGAAGCAAGCTTAGAATCTGAAAAATCAGATAATGTCAAATTAATGACAGTTCATAAAGCAAAGGGTCTTGAATTTCCAATTGTAATTCTTGCTGATTGTTTTTTTAAAAGAAGAAATGAAAGCAATGTGAAAATACTCTTTAAAAAAGACAAATTTGTCATTTCAAATAAAGAATTAAAAGAGAATAAAAAGCCTTCTTTAATAGATGATCTGAGAAATCTTGAAAAAGAAAAGGTATTCGAAGAAGAGAAAAGAATTCTTTATGTAGCATTCACAAGAGCAATGGAAAGACTTTATATTTCAGTTTCCGGTAAACCAAACACTTCAAATCCCTGGTTCAATATAATGGGAGGAATACTATTTTTACACGAAAAGGAAACAAATACATTCAAAATAACTGATGATTTTTATCCAAAAATTGAGTTAATTGATAATGTGGAGAACAAAAAACTAAAAATTATTAAAAAAAGCATAGATGCAAATTTCAAAATCAATACAAAATATCTTGAATCTCCAGAGGATGATTCTTATATCAAATATATTTCTCCTACTATGTTACTGGAAAATTTTGCTGATGAATATGATGTAATTCAAACGGAAAATCAACCCGTTTTGCAAAGGAAGCCTAAACAAACAGGAACACTTTTACACTCATTACTCCAGCCCCTTGGAACAGAATGTAAAGGTAAAAATATAACCATGAATGATATTTTAAGTGGATATTCAAGACCAATTTATGATAAATTATTTTTTACAGAAAAAGAAATCGAAAAAGCGAAAGAAATTTTATATAGGATTAAAGATAACAATATTTTAAAAAAAGTAGAAGAGTCAAATTTCTCAAGAAGCGAAATACAAATACATAAAAAGTTTGACAGATATATATTGATGGGAATTTTAGATAAAATTATTAAAGTAAAAGAAGATTGGGAAATAATTGATTATAAATATACTTTTAACCCAGAAAAAATGATATCTAAGCATATTTTTCAGATGCAATTTTACATTTACATTATCAAGGAAATTATACCTGTTGAAAAGGCTACATTATTATATTTAAATACAGGAAATACCTTTGAAGTATTTCTGAAAAACGAAAAAATTTTTGAAAAACAGCTGCTTAAAATGATAAAATCATACCAGAAGAAGGTGATAGAATTATTATTTTAAAACCCACAAGACGCTCTTTTTTTATCAGGTATTTCATTTACCCCTATTACCTTATTCTTGGAATTGTAATGTTCCTAAATTACGATCTGGCTTTTTTTTATGAAAGTACTCAAAGAATTTATATTATCTCTATTTGGGCTGCAATAACTATAATCCCTGGATTGTTTCTATCCTTTAAAAGAAGAAACTTTACTCTTTTTTTTCTTCCTGCTTTGTTGAATTTAGTTGGTTGGGCGGGGAAAATTTTTTATGATGTAACGTTTATTCAAAATAAAGTAGAAAACATAAATCTTACAAATTTTATTATAAGAATTTTTGATAATTTACCATATACAATTTTTATCATCTTCGGATTTATTGGCATGATATATATTGAAATTTATAGAAGAACTTTCAAATATATTATATACAAAGACAAAATTGAAATTTCTTACGGAATAGGTTTTAATTCAAGGGTAATACCAAATAATCAAATAGCTGAAATTCTTCCAAGACAGAATTTTTTTGAATTCATTTTAAGAATAGGAAATTTACAAATATTAACCTCCACAGGTGTAGGTACAGGTGATTCCGGTACATTAGGAGGTTTAAACGCATCCTTTGGAAATAAAAATGTTCAAGTTGGAGGATTTATGGGAGGAGTTGCTACCAAAAAAGACATTCTTTTAGACCCCAAAAATTGTATATTTGGAATTTCAAATTTAAAAAAGATTATTAATGTTATAAAATTCAGATAATATTTGGTGTGCCTAGGGCGATTTGAACGCCCGACCTCCAGATCCGCAGTCTAGCG
>CAZGZM010000060.1:8182-11099 GCA_964529955.1 uncultured Thermotogaceae bacterium | reverse complement strand
TGTTAGCTAATATATGTGCTAAGAGTGGCCAGAGAGGATTAATTGGGAAAGTAGTTATGGATGACAAAGAACAAAATCCATCTTATTATCGAGATCAATCTACAGAAAAAGCTCTAATCGATACTGAAAAGTTAATTTCAGAAGTTAGAAAATTATCTAAAATTACTCAACAGGGTGTTTATCCAGTAGTAACTCCGAGATTTATACCAAGTTGTACAGATGAAGCTTTAAAGGGTTTGGGAGAGTTAGCATCAAAATACGAAACTCACATTCAATCTCATTGTAGTGAAAGTGATTGGGCACATCAATTTGTTATTAATAGATTTAACAAACACGATGCATTTGCCCTTAATGATTTTGGATTGCTTACAAAGAAATCAATAATGGCACATTGTAACTTCCTGGATGAAGAAGATGCTGCGCTATTTGCTGAAACAGGCACTTCAATAAGCCACTGTCCCATTTCAAACGCATATTTTGCCAACAGTGTGCTCCCAGTATGGAGAATGAAAAAAAGAGGGGTTCGTATAGGTTTAGCTTCAGATATTTCTGGAGGATTTTCTCTCAGTTTATATGATAACATCAAACAAGCTGTTATCTCTTCTAGAATGTTAGAAGATGGAGTAAATCCATATCTTCCAGCAAAAAAGAGAGGTTTTAATCCATCAAGAATTTCTATAAATGAAGCATTTTTCTTTGCTACAGCTGGGGGAGGAGAAAGTTTAGATCTCCCAATTGGAAAACTGGAAGAAAAATTTGCTTGGGATATTCAAATTATTGATACAAAAAAAACAGAATCAAAACTTCCAGTTTTTGATGAAAATGAAAAACTATATAATTTATTCCAGAAAATATTATATTTAGCTAGACCAGAGAATATTGTTGAAGTATGGGTACAGGGAAAAAGAATACATAAAAGAATCTGATTCAATGATTCAAAAGTAAAAATCTATTATTTTAATTAATTAGGGTTTTTGATAATTTTTTTTTCAAAATAATAGCTTCCTTCATTTGAAGGAAGCCTTTGCTTTTGTAAAAGAAAAAAAATAAAATTACCAGTTGATTATATTTCTTAATAATTGCTCATTATCAGCTGCATCTAAAAAATCTCCAGAAGGTAATAAACTAGTTACATCGTTAGCAAAAAGATTTGCATCTCCTATAGCAACAACCTTGCCGCTCATAATAGTTTGAGCTGCAACTACAACAAAGGGACCTGAAATCACTATTCCATCTTCTTGGTCCAACAAATTTCCTGAATAATGAGCAGAGTTTCCTGAAATAAATATTGGCGAAGCATAATATGAAACAGCACTTGTATATGCAAGAGCTATAGCGTTTCCAGAAACACTCAATGATGTTGTTGCAATTAGCGCAATGGAATTCAAACCTGTTGTTACTGAATGTGTGACAAAATTAGTAGCTATTGGCCAATAAGTTGTTGAATTGAAGTTGTTTACATTGTCGTTTATTTGTTCATTATTAAATGTTATTCCAGAACCTAAAAATGATAATATGTTGTTTAGTTTCGCATTGTCATAATATGAGAACCATTCTCCCAGCAATATTAGTTTTCTGTTGCATTTTGAAAGGAAAGTTGAAACCTTTTGCAAATCAGCACTGGAATATGAAATAAATGGAGCTGCAACTACAAAATATCCATAATTTTCTGGAAAGAAACCCACACTCGAAGTAAACGAAACGGTATAACCCATTGTTTGTAATACAGAAGTAAGTTTAGCAAAAAATGCTGTTCCTCCATATCCATCGAAATTGTTAGAATTATTATGGGTATCATCAATCAGAATTGTTTTTGGAACAACACATTGAGGATTTAAAATACACGAAGAAACAAAAAACATTAAAAAAACTAACAAAATAAAAATTGTAATTTTTCTTTTCATAAAACGACCTACTATTAAAAATTATGTTACTTATAACTTTGATTCTGGAGAGTCCAATCACTAATTAAAATAAGCTAAATATATTTGATTTCGAATTTTTTTAACAATTCACCCCCTTTTTTCTTATAGAGAATTCAATTTTGAATAATACAAACTCGTATATTTGATTATATTCGCTTTTCAATGTATTCCCAAGAAAATTCATTTCTTTTCCAATAGAGAGATACGCTATACCTTATATTGCTAAGTATCAATATTTATTTTATGAATTATATTTATAATTACTATTCTTTTAATTCAGAATTAGATAATTTTTCGATTTTTTCATTTCCCTATCTTTCTCCTGTATTTAGAAAAAAGATATAACGAAAGTAGATATGCTATAATTTTTTCAAAATAGAAAGGATGCCTATTATAAATGATAAAAAACAGACAGAAAGCAATATATAAAAGTTTTTTAATTTTAACTATTTTTTTTATAATACTGTTATTTATATTTATCACTTTAATTGATGCTAGTGATTTTAAATATGCTGGAATTGTCTTATCTTTTTTTCTTTCGATCGTTTCTAGCATTATAACTTTTATATTTTTCAAAAGAAGCAAAATCATCGAAAAAGCTCTTGAAAAAAATGATTTTATAGCTAAATGGAAATTCACTAAAGAAGAATGGGAAGGATTTATTTCAAAGGAATTCATTCTCAGGAAAGAACAGAAAAGTGCAATGTTCTTTTTTTTAACTATTATTACTGTGATAATATTTGTTGTTTTTATTCTTTTAATCGACGAAGCAAAACTAGAAATGTTTTTTGTAATGTTGGGACTTATAGGGCTATACGCTTTTATGGCATTCATAGTTCCCTTTCTTATTAAGATGTTTCATTCAAAGGGTGAAACAGAAGTAATGATAATGAAAAATGCTATTCTACTTAATAGACAGCTCCATGTATGGAATATCCCTACATCAAAATTTAAAAAAGCTGAATATGCAGAAAAACCATTTAAAATGATTA
>CAZGZM010000060.1:2890-8089 GCA_964529955.1 uncultured Thermotogaceae bacterium | reverse complement strand
TGATTAAAATAACTTATTCCTTCTATGACAGAACAGGTGCAAGACAATACACTGTAGTTTCTCCTGTTCCAGATGAGAAAGAAGCTAAAAGAGTGGTTGAAATACTGAATCAATAGGAGGATTATAACAATATTTTAATGCAGATTACTGTATTCTATAATGTTATGAATTAGTTTTTAAAGTATAATACTTAAGAAAAGTTAAAATATATCTTAAGATGGTGACTAGAAATCAATGATATGTAATGGATTTAAACAGGAGGTAGATAATGGCAACAGAAGCTGAAAGACCAAAAAATTTTATAGAAAGAATTATTGAAGAAGATTTGAGTTCTGGAAAAGTGAAAAGAATAGTTACAAGATTTCCACCGGAACCGAATGCTCAACTTCATATTGGACATGTAAAAGCTATTCTTATTAACCATGGGTTTGCAAGAAAATATAATGGTCAATTCAATTTAAGATTTGATGACACTAACCCCGAAAAAGAAGAAGAAGCTTTTATGGAATCAATGAAAAATGATATAAGGTGGCTCGGAGCAAACTGGGACGAATTAAGATATGCATCAGATTACTACGATCAGTTTTATCTGTGGGCTATCGAATTAATCGAAAAGGGTCTTGCTTATGTTGACTATCAAACAGCAGATGAAATAAGAGAAAATAGAGGAACACTAACACAACCAGGAAAGAATTCGCCATATAGAGAAAGATCAGTTGAAGAAAATCTTGAACTCTTTGAAAAGATGAAAAATGGAGAGTTCGAAGAAGGGGATGCAGTATTAAGGGCCAAGATAGATATGAGTAGTTCAAATCTAAATCTTAGAGATCCAATAATGTATAGAATTCTTAAAAAATCACATTATAGACTTGGAAATAAATGGAAAATATTTCCGATGTACGATTTTGCTCATGGTTATGAAGACGCTATTGAAGGAGTTACACATTCACTCTGTTCTCTTGAATTTGAAGATCACAGACCTCTTTATAACTGGTTCATTGAAAACGCTTCTGTTCCTTCGGTACCACATCAGTATGAATTTGCCAGATTAAATCTGAGTTATACGGTTATGAGTAAAAGATTACTTAGAGAAATTGTCAGTGAAGAAATAGTTGCGGGTTATGATGACCCAAGAATGCCCACAATAAGTGGATTAAGAAGAAGGGGTTATACACCAACTGCTCTCAAGAGATTCATAGAAGAAGTTGGAGTATCCAAAGCTGAAAGTATGGTAGATGTTGAATTTCTTGAATATTGCCTTAGAGATGAGCTTAATAAAACTTCAACAAGAGCAATGGCGGTACTGAATCCTGTTAAATTAGTTATTGAAAATTATCCTGAAGATAAAGTAGAGTATGTAGAAACTCAAAATAATCCCGAAAATCCTGAAGACGGTTCCAGAATGATACCATTCTGTAGAGAATTATTTATAGAGAGGGAAGATTTCTTGGAAAACCCTCCTCGAAAGTATTTCAGAATGTCTCCTGGAAAGGAAGTAAGACTAAAATCAGCTTATTATGTAACATGTACTGATTTTATAAAAGATGAAGAAGGAAATATAGTGGAAATTAGATGTACTTACGATCCCGAATCAAAGGGAGGCGGAACGCCAGATGGAAGAAGGGTAAAGGGAACGCTTCACTGGGTATCTGCTAGACATGCAAAGAAAGCTGATGTAAGGATATACGATAAATTATTTACACTTAAAAATATGAAAGAAATGGAAGATGGCAAAACTTATAAGGATTATCTCAATGAAGATTCTCTAGTAGTGCTAGAGGACTGTCTTGTTGAACCGATGTTAGCTGAAGCAAAACCTGGTGATAAATTCCAGTTCATGAGAAAGGGATATTTCTGTGCTGATAATGACAGTACTCCTGAAAATCCTGTGTTCAATAGATCTGTTGCCCTAAAGGACACTTGGGCAAAAATGCAAAAAAATTAAATAAAAGTAACTATGACTGCTTCTTTGTGGGGCAGTCTTTTTTTTATTGTTTTAGTTCAAAAATTATTGAGATATTCTTATATTTGATTTATTAATAAGACTATTAGAATAAAATAAATATTCATAAAATTTCTTTATTTAGAAAATTACTTCATTTTATCAATAAGTTTTATAATTCTTGGCCTATTGTATCTTTGAACAAATATACACGGTAAATTTACAGCTAAAGCGTATATTAGCATGTATAAAACTACTATTGGGGGGACAAAAAATCCGAAGACCCAAAAAGGGAGAATGGCAATATAATGTGATAACTCAGCTCGGCATGATTCAATAAGAAATATTTCTAGATTTTTTTTGGAGAAATCTGTTAAATGCTTCTTTTTATATCCGCCTTTCACAACTGCTGCTCCGTCAGGCAAAAGATGCTTCCATTTTTTTACTCGAAAGAATTTATTATATATTTTTCCGCCCTTTTCCCATTTGTGAGTTCTGAATAAAAATGAATAAGGAGAAAGAAAATTATCCGGCACCTTCATTATAAGTTTTCCAATAGAGGACTGAATTACACCCCAAAGTATAAAACATATTAGGATTGCCTGCCATTGTTCAAAAAAAATAACTTGCATTTTCTCTCCTTTTAGTTAAACTTTTCTACCCTTCCACGATGTTTTCAATCCAAATATTTTCTTAAAAAAAGATAAGATAAACACAGCAAGAAAAAAGAACAATGGAATTGGATAAAAAATAATCGTAGAAAGATTAAAATTTCCCATTTTCGGTGCTATTCTAAAAATTTCGAAAAACCATAAAAAATACAAAAAAACATAAATTGATAGCATAATAGGATTAATCACGAAAATAAAAAGTATAATATGAAATGGAACTGAGAGAAGAGATGTTATCCAGAGAAAAACCAATAAAAATTTTAAGGGAGGTGTCTTCGAAGCTCCTGTAGCGAAATTCTTAAGCCATCCTTTTATCAAGTCATTTAAACCATTCGCATACATTCTAAACCTTATACCCTTATCTCCCATATACAATTTATACGGTATTCCAGCATCTTTCATCCTAATACCAAGATCAACGTCTTCTATGACACTTCTTTTAACAGATGAGTGACCACCTAAACTGATGTAATCATTTTTATTAATCATAATTATTGGACCGTAAAGACCAACATAATTATTCCCTGGGGTTGTAATTCCAGTTACGCCTATCTGAATAAGATTAAAGAACATAGAAAACTGTTCATAACCTTTGCCTATCATATGATAAGGCTGCACAGATATTGCGCAGTTGTTATCAAAATAAGTTTGAAGTAATCTTCCAATAGAATCTACTTCAAGTCTGACATCAGCATCAATGAAAAGTAAAATATCAGTACTCGCTTCATCCGCTCCCCTTTGACATGCCCAGGATTTTCCTAACCATTCACTTGGCTTATCCCTAATGGATATTACCTTCACTACAAAATCATTAGCTATCTTAGCTGTCTGATCCTTTGAACAATCATCAACACATATAATTTCAAATGTTTTAATACTTTGATTTTTTAAATCTTGGAGAATCAGCGGTAAATTTTTCTCTTCATTCCTTGCAGGAATTATAACAGTTAATTTTGGAAACTCTTCCTTACTTTTAAAAGCATGAACAAATGGAAAGCTTCTGTATAAAATCCAACTGGTAATTAAACCAGTAATTACTAGAGATAATTCAAAAATTATTTTCCCCATTAATTTCCTCTCTTTGTTTTATATTGCTTTATTTTTTTCTCAACAGCATTAGCAGCTAATTTTCCAGTTAATATTGCAATAGGGAGACCTGAAGGGCTGAAAGTCCATTGACCTGCTTGGAAAACATCAGGAATTGGAGTTTTAACTGATTTGGCAATTTTAGGGAATTTATAAACAGCTGGTATTTTTTTAGAAGCAAAGGACCATCCAGTAATTGCACCTTCTAAATTTCCAGTCATTCGTTCAATACTTAAAGGTGTAGAGCATTGATCAGATATGATTTTTGAACTGATTCCATTAAATATAGTGTCATTAAGGACACGAATTATTTCATCTCTACAAATAGATTTAAATTCTTTATACGAATCATTATCAGAAAAGTATTTTGTCAGGTTATAATCCATTAAGGTACTCACTATCAAACCTGTTTTACTTTCTGGAGCTAAAGCTGGATTTATTAATACTGGGCATGAAATTTCATAAGTAGTATATTTCAGGTAGGATTTAATTAAAGTCTTGAGAGCAGCCATTTTTTCTTTTTTTGTTTCAAGCGATGAAATTATATTTTCCCAATTAAAGTAATCGAGGTGTGAAATTCCTTTTTTGAAAGGTGTATAGAAAGCATGAGGTTCAATTATTTTTTTAAAGTATGATTTATCAAGATCAATTTGAAAATACACTGATAAAACGGTGTTTGAGCCTCTATTCTTTGAAATAAGTCTTTTTTGATCTTCTATCATAGATTTGTTTGTTCTGCTTTTAAAATTTGAAAAAGAGAGAGAATTATATAATGTCTTCATATCTGCAGCCCAAATTAAATGCTGGTATGAGAAGCTTTGATTATCGTTAGTGAAAATTTCTTTATCAGAAATATTGATTTGTTCTACTTCACAATTAGTAATCAAAGTACCTTTATGTTTTATAAAAAATTCTTCCATTTTATCTACTAAAACACCCGTTCCACCCTTTGGATAAATATAATCAAGATACAAACCGAAATAACTTAAGGCAAAAAAAGTGGGTGTCTCTTTGAAAAAATGCTGTGTTATCATGTCTATTAAAGATTTATTATGAGTAAATTTTGATAAATATTCATTTACTGGTGCATTTAATTTCTCAGCTTTTTTAATGTTTATCTGGTACTTAAATAGCCATGGAAGGAGTGTTTTAATAAGATACTCTTTATCATTTTTATAATCAACAAATAATGGATTGTCTATTCCATACAAAACATCCATATATCTAATAACCTTTTCAATTTCTTTAATTATTAAGAAAATTCCAGTTTTTTCTTCCGGAAATTTA
The DNA here is from genome assembly GCA_964529955.1 of uncultured Thermotogaceae bacterium. Taxonomy (GTDB): domain Bacteria; phylum Thermotogota; class Thermotogae; order Petrotogales; family Kosmotogaceae; genus JASGMR01. The sequence continues at coordinate 3,103 of CAZGZM010000060.1, read as the reverse complement.
TGTGTGAGAAGATCTCTATATTCATACAGGCTATCTCTATTTTTATAATGGATCATTTCTTCTTCAATTCCTACTGAAATTGGACTTTTTTGCAGGTCAATTGAAATCCCAAGTTCCTTGAGCATGGGTAGAATTATACCTGAGTTTTCAAAGGCCCTGATTCCAAAATCAAAAACAATTACAAAATTGCCAATGCACCTACAACTCAAGTGC
>CAZGZM010000060.1:0-2880 GCA_964529955.1 uncultured Thermotogaceae bacterium | reverse complement strand
GGTATAATTATGCCTGAATTCTCAAAGGCTCTAATTCCAAAATCAAAAACAAAACCATTCAGATTTGAAGAACCAACCAGTCCCCCAGTTTTTGTTCTTTTCTCGCAAAGAAGAACATTATAACCGTTTTTAGAAAGATAAGCTGCACTTGTTAATCCAGCTAAACCTGCTCCTACAACAATTACATCATATCTCAAAAAATCTCCCCTTTTTGCTGAATATATATTATTAATCTAATGAAAAAATGAATTACATTACAGAAAAATCTTTTTGCTAAAATTCTTCTAAATATTTTATCACAGATTTACGCTTAGAAATATTATTTATAGATTTTATAAATTAGCTTTGCTCTAGGTCAAAAATAGATTTATTATATAATTGATATAGAAAAAAAAATTTTTTAAAAATTACAAAAGAAAATTTATAAAAATTTAATCAATTAAAATACATTATGTGAGAGGAGAAAAATATGTATGACATTGTAATAATAGGTGGGGGAGTTATTGGATGTTCTATAGCAAGAGAACTAAGTAAGTATAAGTTAAAAACAGCAATTATTGAAAAGAGTAATGATGTTGGAAATGCAGCTTCAAAAGCAAATAGCGGAATTGTTCATGGAGCTTATGCAGCTCATCATGGTACTTTAAAGGCTGAAATGTGTTCAAAGGGAAATCCTATGTTTGATAAACTTGAAAAAGAAATGAATTTCGGTTATAGAAAAACAGGAGGATTTGTTCTTGCTTTTGAAAAAAAAGATTTAGAAAAATTAGAAGCACTTAAAGAAAATGGGATAAAAAACGGTTCGAATAAAACTCAAATAATTACTAAAGAAAAAATTTTAGGAATGGAACCTTCAATAAACGAAAAAGTAGAATATGCACTTTACGATCCGGATATAGGGATTGTATCTCCATATGAATACACTATTGCACTTACTGAAAATGCGATTGAAAATGGAGTTGATTTATTTTTAGAACATGATGTCACTGATATATCAATTGAAAATGACTTTTTTTCAGTGATAACTAATAAAGCGAACTTTAAAGGAAAATTAATTATTAATGCAGCTGGTGTCTATTCTGATCATATTGCAGATATGGTTGGGGCAGCAAATTTCAAAATAAAACCAAGAAGAGGACAATATCTTATATTTGAAAAGAATTCTGGAAAACTCTTAAAAAATGTAGTATTTCAGTTACCCACTAAAAAGGGGAAGGGAGTTCTTGTGACTTCAACATATCATGGTAATCTTATGATAGGACCAGACTCTCAGGAAATATTCAATAGAGAAGATAAGGGAACCGATATAGAGACATTAAAATATATAATCGAAACTGCACAGTTATCAGTCCCAGAAATTTTAAATAATAGAATCATAAGATCCTTTTCGGGAATAAGAGCCACTCCAGAATCCGGAGATTTTATAATTGAAGAAAGTGAGATTAAAAATTTTATTAATGTTGGTGGAATAGAATCACCAGGTCTTACATCATCACCAGCAATAGCTCTTCGTGTAATAGAAATAATTAAGAACATCGGTCTAGAATTAAAGCAAAATGAAAACTTTAATCCCAAAAGAAGGGGAATCATAATAAAAAAGAATTTGACCGATGAGGAAGTAAAAAAGCTCATCAATATTGATTCATCACCAGAAAAAATTATCTGCAGATGTGAAAGAGTTTCCGAAGGAGAGATAGTCGATGCTCTAAACAGGAATATTGATATAAAATCCTTAGATGCTGTAAAAAGAAGGACAAGAGCTGGTATGGGTTTGTGTCAGGGACATTTCTGTGGACCAAGAGTAAAACAATTAATAGCAAGAGAGAAAGATATTCCTGAAGATGATATCACAAATACTCCCGGATCTGGTGATAATTTTGAAAGAGTACAAAATTTCTATGAATTAATTAAAAATAGGAAGAAGGAAAATTAAAATATTACAATTCAAATTGAATCTATTGATAAAAATTAAAAGGTATTTTCATCTTAATTAAGAAGAATGAACGAGAAAGTAATTCTTCTTTTTTTAAATATCAATTAGGAGTAGATTTTTTCATTTTTTTTAAAAAACAGTTTCTTCAATTAATTTCAAAAGTTCCATTGAAATTACTGGATTTGTAGATTCAGTAACTATTCTTAAAAGGGGTTCTGTACCTGATGGTCTTAATAAGCACCAGCTGTCATTTTCAAGATATATTTTCATTCCATCAAGTCTATCTATCTTTATTACTTTAAAATTTCCTATTTTTTCAGGATTTCCTGCAATAAAATTATCCATACTAACCTTTAGTTTTGGAGTTAAATAAAAATCAGATTCTTCTTGATAATATCTTTTTCCATTAATTTGAAATATCTCGCTTAAGATTTGAGATAAAGTTTTTCCAGTCTTAGCAAGCATCTCAATTATTATCATTGCAGTATATATGCCATCCTTTTCCATTATATGACCTCTAACTGTTACTCCTCCACTGCTTTCTCCTCCTAAAAGATGATCATGTTCTTTAAAACTATTGGTTAGATATTTAAAACCAACTGGTACTTCATAACATTTTTCATTAAGTTTTTCACATAGTAAATCTATATTATGACTTGTAGCAATGTTTCTCACGACACTTCCTCTCAAACACTTTACTTCATGAAGATAGTAGTAAACCAGAAGAATAACATCATTTGCAGGAATGTACTTCCCTTTTTCATCAACAAGCGCTATTCTATCTGCATCTCCATCTACCGCTACTCCTAAATTGAAATTATTTTCCTTCATAAATTGCATCAGAGATGAAAGAGAACTCTCTGATGGTGCAGGAGATTTTCCGCCAAATAAAGGATCTACTCTTGAATGAATAATCACAAGATCACATCTTGCTCCTATTAATGCCA
>CAZGZM010000059.1:0-11229 GCA_964529955.1 uncultured Thermotogaceae bacterium | reverse complement strand
ATAAAGAAACAATTATTATATTATTTTTTTGTTTAATCTTAAGCAATTGACTAAAAAGATATAATATATATGAAAATAATAGTGAATAAATAAATTTGAAGTAAAAATGCAAAAGTTAACTAAAAAAAGTAATAATTAATAGAGAAAATTATAGTGTTAAATATTCTATTTATAATTGAGTAGATTATGTTTTTAAATTTTTATTGATTAAAAATATAAAAACTCCGCCAAATATTTAGCGGAGTCTTTAAATTTTCGATTTTAAATTATTATTTGTTCATCAAATACTTGTCAATGCCTCTGGCTGCATTATGTCCATCAGCAATTCCATTTATTATATCAGGGCCATGCACGATATCTCCACCAGCGAAGAGCCACGGAAAACCCTTTACTTGGCAGTCTTCTAAAATAGTTATTTGAGAGCATTTAATTGTCATCTCCTTTTGGAGTTCTTCAGACAAATAAGTATAATCTGGTGCTTGACCAATTGATTGAACTACCATATCAGCTTCTATTTCAATTTTAATTTCATCATCATATTTTGGGTTAAACGAATCATCTTCATCAAAAATACTGAGAACCTTTTTGAAAATAATTTTCTTTAATTTATCGTTCTCTACTATAATTTTTTCTGGTCCCCAACCTGAATGAAGAATAACTCCCTCTTCCTGACCTTCATCTTTTTCATCGAAGTCTGCTGGCATTTCATCAAATGTCATTTCAAGTGCTAATACATGTACTTCGGATTTTCCATATTCAATATTTTGAAGTCTAACCATTGATCTAGCAACATCTAAAGCTACATTTCCTCCTCCGATAACAACAAGTTTTTCAGGAATAAAAGGTTTTTCTCCTCCACGAACATAATTTTTCATTTTCTCAAGGATTTCCATAGCAGATATTACATTGTCATGATCTGAACCTGGAATAGGTAACATTTGACCCTTAGTAAATCCTGTTGATATGAAAACAGCATCATATTGTTTTTTTAATTCCTCTAGTTGTACATCTTGGCCAACTTTAGTATTATTTTTAAATATAACACCCAGCTTCTGTATATATTCCAAATCTTGTTCAAATGCTTCATCAGGTAATCGATATGAAGGACCTCCATAATTGAGTACTCCACCCATTCGACTCTTTTCATCATAGACAGTTATTTTATATCCCATCAAACTCAAATAATAAGCAGCTGAAAGTCCTGCTGGTCCTCCACCAATTATTGCCACCTTCTTATTAGCATGTTTTATAATCTCCGGTTCGAGGATTTCCTTATATTTTTCACGAGGAACATTATCAACAATATATCTCTTAAGCCATCTGATTGAAACGGCTTCCCCTCTATGAGAAATAGCACATACAGTTTCACATTTATGAGTACACATCCTACCGCAAACTGCAGGAAGCGGATTGGTTTTGTAAAGATCTCTCAGACCTTGATTCATATTATCATTGTAGACATCTCTTATGTAGTCGGGAATATCCATATTTGCAGGGCATGTTTTTGTACATATGCCGCAATCTACACACCTGGCTGCTTCTTTTTTGGCTTGTTCCTTTGAAAAACCTTTTACGATCTCAATGAATGAATCCTTTCTCTGTTCTACTGGTAGAATTTCCATTTCAATTCTTTCAAGATCAAGAAGTTCAGAGGCTTCATCCCTCTTATAGCCTTCAGCAAATTCAAGTTTATGAATACCATCTTCCTTTGGTAAAAAATAAAATTGATTCGGGTCAGGATCGATATGAATATATTCCTTCGACATTCCAAGAGAGTTAGTTGTGCAAATATCTACACATAGACCGCAAAATGAACATCTACCATAATCTATAGCTGGTCTTTCAGGTTTTGAACCTTCTTCGTCAGGCAAATCTGAGAATTCAATCATTTTTATTGCATCGGTAGGGCATACTTTTGAACAAGTCCCACAACCGATACATTTTTCCCAATCATTTATGTGAAACCCCCGATAGCGATCACTTGCCTCTCTTGGGTTCTTGAATATTTTATCCATTTCAATTGTAACCGGTTTTTTCGTCAAATATTTCCACGCTTTAGCCGGTGAAAAAAAACTCTTTTTAGACATCATTCATCACCTCTAATTATCTATCGATTTCGGGAGCACATACACCCATAGTATCAAGCCAAATAGCCGCATCTTCTATACGTTGACCAGGCAAATACTTTTCAACGCCAAGTAATCCCTGAGGATAAGAAGCACCTCGTACTGCTACACGATATGGCATATCTCCTCCATCAGATACAATGTAATAACCGTATTCACCTCTAGTACATTCAATATGACAGTAGACTTGTCCTGCAGGTATCTGCCATCTCAAAGCACTTCCCCTTGATACACTTGTTCTAACTTCTCCTTTTGGAATCTTTTCAAATATCTGTCTTATGATACGGATACTTTGAATGATTTCTCTATATTTAAATGTTAGTCGTGTATAAGCATCAGAGTATGTAGCAGTTGGAATTTCGAATTCAACTTGATCATATTTTGCATAGGGATCTATTTTACGTATATCGTAGGGTTTTCCAGTTGCAGATCTCATTCCAATTCCCGTTACACCTAACTCCCATACAACTTCTTCTGGTAGTAAAATCTCGTCTTTAGTTCTTTTTATAATCATTGGATTGTTCAGAATAAGGTCTTCGTATTCAGGTAGTCTCTTTTCGATATAATCGAGAAGGTCACTGATTTTCTGTTCAATTCCTTCCGGAAGATCCTTTCTCACACCTCCAGGAACAATGTACATATGATAAACTCTAGCTCCTGTAATGGCTTCAAAGATATCGAGAAACAAGTCACGATCTGCGAATGCCCAATTAGGACCTGTATAAAGACCAGTTGGACCTCCAATACCTCCTAAGGACATAAGATGATTTGTAACTCTTGCTAATTCGAGTATAAGCATTCTAATCCAATGTGCACGTTCAGGAATCTCTACTTTTGCCAGCGCTTCAACGCCCATAGCGTATACCATTTCGTTGATATCTGGTTCGGGTACGCAGATTCGGGGGATAAGAGCTAGATTATTCATCCACAAACGTCTTTCCATAAGTTTTTCAAATCCCCTATGCAACATTCCCGGTAATGGGCGTGTTCTGAGTATTTTATCACCCTCAACATACATATGAACAGAAAAATTTCCATGCATACCTGGGTGATTTGGACCAAGAAATAATTTAAGATCTTTAGCCATTTCCATCACCTGCTTCCGTTTTGAAATCAACTTTGTATTCCCGGTCGGGGTACTTTCTCTTACTGTATTCTAAGGGATCGAAATCTTTTCTCATAGGTGGTATATCATCCCATATTTCTAAAAATAACGGTTTTTCAGATTCCGGATTACCTTCAAAGGATACTCCAAAAAATTCATGAACATCTCGTTCATAATATTTAGCCCCCGGGTAGATAGGAGTAATGGTTTTAAATTTTGGTTTGTTTCTATCAATAACTGTTCTGACAATTAATGTTATTCCATTGTCCCAGTTCATAAAGGTGTACGCAAGCTGAAATTCATTTCTGTCAATCCAATCAATACAGGTTATTAGTGTAAGTTGTTTCCATCCTTCAGATTTCAGATAGTGTAGTAAATTATAAAATTCATTTTTGTCAATATCTATAGCTAATTGCTTTTTTAAGGGTTGAACATAGTGACTGAGTTTAAATTTCTTTTTCAGGTCATCGAATATCATCTCTATACTATTCATGGAATTCATCCTTTACATACACCTCCCCCAGGGATCGAATTTGATTGGGACTGTAATAATCCTCATAGTGTTTCTGATATTTTTTCCAGCCGGTTGCTTCACCTTTTTTTATCATGCTCATTAGCTTTTTAAAACCATTCATTACTGCCTCTGGTCTCGGCATACAGCCAGCAATGTAAAGATCGACAGGAATATAATAATCGAGTTTGTTAATTGTTGCATACGAATCGTAGTAAATGCCACCATTTAGGGTGCATGATCCAAATCCTACAACATACTTGGGTTCCATCATCTGTTCGTAAGTATAGATTACACGCCTTAATGTCTTCACAGATAAATAACCGGTAATGAGTAGAACATCTGCCTGGCGTGGCGTGGCCATTGGTCCCATTCCAATACGTTCCATATCAAATCTGGAAGTCATAGTAGGTGGTAGTTCAATTGCTCCGCAACCAGTACAATAATGAAGCATCCATAATGAATTACTCCTGAATATATTTCTTAATTTGTCTAAAAAAGTGACTGAATCATTTAAATCACCATCATTCATATTTATTTCATTGAAATCATTATTTATAGCCATATTTTCACCCCCAGACCTGTGAAGATTACGATAGCAGCTTGTATGAGTGATAAAGAGAGTGGAACTTTATAATAATTATAGACAACCTGTTCTATTTTAAAACGACCAAGTACCGCTGAAATAATCGTTGCAAACAAATAAACAGCTGAGTATTTAATGAGATAAGCAATTATTCCTCCACCTCCAAGAAACAAGTTAACAAATAATCCAACTTCAATAAACACCGCAAATTCATGTTGTAGCATCAGCATACCGAGATGTTTACCCCCGTACTCCACTAATGGACCTGATGCGATTTCAGCAGGAGCTATAGGTGTATCGTAGGGTTTTTTTGCGAGCATACCCATTAGAGAAATGAATCCCACTATTGCTCCAAGAGGCATTCTGAATAAATGCCAATTTAAAAAACCACCAGCCTGCACTTCAACAAGAGCCGATATTGAAGACGTTCCATAGCCATAAATCATTGCAAATACGACAATCAGGAAAGGAACTTCATACCCAACCATCTGTGTCAACGCACGCATAACTCCAATTGATGCCCAGGGATTTCCTGAACCAACAGCACTCATGGCCATTCCAAGCGAACCTACAGCTAAGAGATATATGATCACAAAGAAATTATCAAGGCCATTGAAAGATACTATTCCCGCAAAGGGTAAAAAGACAACAGTTGCCATTGTACCTCCCAAGGCCATAACAACTCCGAAATCATATATAAAACCATGAGTAATTGAAGACTTAGATAATGCCTTAAAGATATCCAAAAATGTTTGATACCATCTGGGACCTACACGTCGTTGAACTTTTGCGGTAACTTTTCTCTGAAAGCCTTCCAAAGTAACTTGCCATAAGAAAGCAATGACGATTAAACCTAATCCAATTAAATAACTCATACAATATCACCCCAAAAATAAACAAGCGTAAAGAATAACGTGATCCAGAAGATCGAGGCTGAAACACTATTTGTAAAAAATAGTGTTTTAACTAATTGCCCAAATTCTTTTACTCGTAAAGCTATTGTGTCAAAGAGGATCTCCACACGCTTCTTGTTTCCGTAATTGTTTTCAAAGGTTGCGTAAAAGTTTTTTCCGTAATGATAATGATCAGGATCGTATATAAATTCACCTGATGTATAATTATTCATTTGATCAACAGGTTTGGCCTTTGGACTTAAAAAATAAATTATCGCAGCTAGCATAAATCCACCACCAAAGACAAGCGTAATTACAAGAGAGTCCCATGTGCCTGTTGCTGCAATGATTTTAGTTCCTTCAATTTCCAAACCCTTTATTCCAACACTTTCCTGTATCTTTGAAATATACTCAAGCATTCTACCAGGAAAGATTCCATAAAAAATAGTCAATAGCGACATAACAACAAGTGGTATTTTCATTAAAAGAGGAACTTCTTTAATATTTTTATGCTTAGGTGATAACTGCCCCAAAAAAGCAACTGATAATGGGCGGAAAACATATAAAAAACTTCCTACGCTTCCAAAGAAAGCTGCTAATGCTATAAACATCATCCCTTTAGATGCTAGCCCTTGAAAAATAAGCCATTTTGAAGCAAAACCACTCATTGGGGGAATGCCTGCTAATGATATGATAGCTATTAAATATGCTGCAAAGGTTAACGGCATCCTTTTGATAAGGCCTCCAAGTTCAGACATCTTTGTTGTTCCAGTTCGATAAGCTATTGCTGCAAAGGAAAGAAACATTGCACCAGAAGCCATTGCGTGGTTAAAAACATGCATCATACCCCCAGCAAATCCAACTTGATCGCTTAGCATAAGTCCGATAATGATATATCCAGAATTACTTACAGTTGAATAGGCAATTAACTTTTTTGCATCATCCTGTTTAATTGCCATTAGGGTTCCTACAACAATTCCAATAGCTCCCAATAACATAATAATATAATTTTCAAAAGGAACACCCATAATATTTAAATCGCTTGCAAAAATATTATATGAAGGAATAACAGCAGTTGCAATAAAAGCAATAAAACCTCCAAGCTTTACTAATCCCCCAGACAACACTGGTGAAAATGTGTGCGGAGCGCTTCCATGAGCAGCTGGAAGCCAGGTATGGAAGGGGAAAATTCCTAATTTTGTCAAACCAGCAGCTATCAAAGTGAAATAAACAAGAATATAACTATTTGGAGACTCTACCATTGCATCTGAAACTGTTTTTATATCAAAAGATCCTACTGTGCTATACAAATAGAATATGGCATATAGCATTGCAAATGAACCAATTGAACTAATCGTGTAGTAAATAACAGGCGTTTTCCTGGATTTCCCCATTGGAATAATAAACAAAGAAGACCAAACCACAATTTCAAAAAAGATAAATAGTGTGAGAAAATCCTTTGCATAAAATACACCAATTGTACTAACAAATGAAGCAAAAAAAAGCATATTATAAGCAGCAGGGTTAACCATTTTATTTATAAAATATGGATTAAAAAATGCGACTAAAAAATAAGTTATACCAAGAACCATGGCAAAATACCAGGCATAATTAGATGTAGTTAAAGAGAGTTCAAAATCTCCTATATTCATTAGAGAAAAGACTTCACCTGTACTATTCTGAAAGCCGTAGATAAAAAATAGCAGATATCCTGAAAATAAAATAGTAAGAAATGAACCAAATTTTTTATTTATTTTAGTTAAAATATATACGAGTAAGGAGCCGATCATTCCCTGTAAAATCAAACTATTTAAAGACATTTAAATCCCTCCCAGTACGTTTGACAGATAAGCACCAGCATCAGAAAAACTATCAGCAGCTTTGCTGAGGTTCTCTGTAAGAAAATCAGGAATGATACCGGAAACGACAAACAAAATACCAATAAGAACAGCGATTAAAGATAAAGTAAAACCATTTTTAATGAAAAAATTACTTTGATATGAATCTGAAGATTCCTGGCCTTCTTTACCTGGATTCCATAGTTTAACCAGAAGACGAATATAGTAAATACCTTCAATAATACTTCCAATAATGAGAAACATTGGAATCCACATATTCATTGCAAAAGCAGATTGTAGCATATTTATCTTTGCATAGAAACCAAAGAAAAGCGGTAAACCTATCAGAGAAAGAACAGCAGCGGTAAATCCAAATCCGATAAAAATATTCTTTCTGAATATTCCTGACATATTGTCAATTGAATCGTCACCATTGGTTTTATGTATTTTAGTAGCATATGCAAAGAGAATCGCTTTCGCAAATGCGTTATTAATTAGTTGAACAATTGCAGCATAAAATCCACCAATTAAGAACATAGTAATAATTAGACCAGCTTGTCCAATGCTTGAAAAAGTAAGGATACTTCTGAGTTTTTTCGAAGCCATTGCAGATGATTCAGCGAAAATAAATGTTATGAGTGATAAAGTTATAAAAGCATAAATTAGGGTTGAATCTAGAACAAGGATTTGCCCAAATATTCTTCCAAAGACAGCTACAATTCCAGTTGCGAAGACTGTAGAAAAAAGAGGACCAGTCAAAGTGTTAGAATTTCCATAGATACCTTTAACCCAGGCATTGAAGGGTAATAATTTTGCTTCAACTCCAAGACCGGCAAAGATAAATGTTAAACTGATCATCTTAATACTGTCGGAAATATCTGGGAACTGTTTAGCAATATCTGCCATATTAAGCGTACCTACTGTTCCATAAAGAATCATAATCCCAAATAAATATAAACTTGATCCAACCGCTCCAAGCATAAGGTATTTAAACACTGAGTAATATTTTCCGTTCGAAGCTGCAATTATATATCCACTAATTGTAATTATCTCTAAGAAAACAAATAGGTTGAATAAATCACCAGTCATAACAAGTCCATTAATTCCTGCAAGTATTATCATTAATATTGTTGAATTCTTTTGGATGTCAAACATTCCATTTAGTAGTGTGAAAAAGAATAAAACGTTTACAGCAATAATAATTATAAATGAATAATCATCTATAACAAGATTGATGCCAAAGGGTGGTTTCCAGCCACCTATCATAAACACTCCCTGTTGAAGGAAAAAACTTGAAACAACTGTGAATATTGAAACAGCAAAGAGGAAAATAAGAGATATTTTTTTAAGTAAAACTGAAATAAACGCAGCTGTTAAGGGTATGACAATTAATAATACAGGATTAATCATCGTCTCGCCCCCTTATTCCATCAATTTCATATGTTCCGTATTTTTTATAAATATTTCTAGCTAACATGAGCGCAACTGCAGTGATTCCTAATCCGATAACTATAGCTGTTAAGACAATTGCCTGAGGGAGGGGATCAACATAATTACCTTCCTGTCCAAAAAGAATTATCGGAGCCTTGGCATCATTTATATATCCAGTTGAAATGATAAAGAGATTGAGCCCCAATTCTAAAATGTTAAGTGAAATAATCATCTTGAGAATATTTTTTTGAGAAAGTAATCCGTAAATACCAACAAACATAAGTGCTATATAAAAATACTGGCTCATTGTTCAACCTCCCCTATAAAAAAATCTCCCAGGATATTTGACACTTCTGAACCAACTTTCAATCCAACTAAAACATATATAATAGGAACAATTCCAGCTGATATAAGTTGCCCTACCTCACCATTCGGTAAGAAATTATAAAGGAAATATCCGCCAGTAACTAAACCAGCAAGCCCAACGATCATAATAAGACTTCCTGTCAATCCTTCTAATATTTTAAAGGTTGAAATTTTTGTTCTGAATTTATCGTCACTTAAGTACATTAGTAAAAAAGCTGATCCGATCATAGCTCCACCGGGGAATCCGCCCCCTGGAGTTAAATGACCATGGATAAAAATATAAATTCCGGTTATGAGAATAATCCCAGTGATAATCTTCATTCCCTGATTTATTATGAATCCTGGTTTAAAACGAAATACTACTTTTTTTCTGAGTACTCCTCCAAGTAACGCTACACCCAATGCAGAAACAAAAAGCACAGTAATTTCTCCCATAGTGTCAAATCCTCTATAATTAACAACTACTGAAGTCACTATATTAGCTGATCCTGTTTCTGGTTGGTTTCTTTCCGGATCAACAGATTTATTAACATATTCATAGGAAACAGTTTCTTCTAATGATTTTTCACCGTAAGGTTTAAAATCAGAATCATCACTGTAGAGATTTGTAAAAACAAATAACAATACCGCTATCGTGAGTAAGATTGAAATGATTTTCTTCATTTCTTATCACCCATCTTTTTATTTTGCATTAGGGTAATAACAAATAAGAAAGTCACAAGTCCTGATCCGATAACAGCTTCAGTTATAGCAACATCAGGAGCTTTCATTATTGTAAATGAAAGTACAGAAAGTAAAGACATTAATGAAAGATAAATAATAGAGTTTATAATTTTCTTTGATTCAACAGCTAAAACTCCAAATATAATGATCATAGCTCCAATAATTGCTCCAATAATCTCAATCATCTAAATCATCTCCGTTCAACAACGTTTTTAACTCATCTTTATTTACATTTTTCTTAACATTTGCAAGATAAGCTGCACGTGCAAGAGTAGAGCTGCTCACAGGATTTGTAATGGTTAGAAATATAATGATTAGTAATATCTTAATCATCCATTCAGGATGAATTAACCCAACACCAAATAGTAATGAGATAGTTCCCAAAGTGGTGGCCTTTGTTCCGGCTTGTAGACGATTAAAAACATCAGGCATTCTAAACATTCCAAGACCTCCTAGAGCATAAAAAAAGGCTCCAATTGTTAGAAATACATATCCAATTATCGTCATTTTCGATCAACCTCCAAATATCTTGAAAAAATAACAGTCTCAAGAAATGCAAGAACTCCATAGACAATTGCAATATCCAAATAAAATGAACTATTAAAGAGATGCGCAAAGAAAACAATCAATCCAGTAACAATTACATTCATAGTATCAAGAGCAGCTGCTCTATCTGCTAAAGAAGGTCCAAGAATAATTCTAAGTATAGAAAAAAATGCTCCAAAACCTACTAAACAAAAGACTAGGATATCCATCATCTAAAAATCCCTCCTAAAATATCCTCAAAACGGCCACTAATTGCTTCTGTATAGTCTTCATCTCGCTCTCCCTGAACATCAATCCAATGAACATAAATATTATCTTCATCTACTTCAACTGACATTGTGCCTGGAGTCAATGTAATTGAATTAGCAAGTGTAAATAATCCGGTTTTACTTTTTATTTTTGTTTTTACTTTTACAAAGCCTGGATTCAAAGGTATTTTTGGACTTAATATTCTTCGAGCCATGTCCAAATTTGCTAAAACCATTCTATACAAAAAGACTGGTATGTATATGCCTATAAAAATTGAAACTTTGAAAAGTATTCGATAATCAAAAGAAAAACTAAGATACTGCGAAACCACAAAAGCAAGTACAAGCGAAACAATAAAGCCGATTAAAATATCTTGTATCTGAAAACCAGATAACCCTGACCAAATCAGCCAAAAGATTATAAATGCAGAAATAAACTTTTTCACGACAATCCCTCCTTTATGATTCTATTAGGGTTTCCAAATATAGAGAAACTCCCACTATAGATTGAAAAACTATCATTATATTCTTATTTAAAAAATTCCCTCACGTGTTATTACTAAATTTTAGCATAAATAATAATAATCACCTTCAGTTGTAAACTTATGCATTAATCTCATACTTATTTCAATTTCTTTCATAAATAAATTTCTAGTTAGTGTAACTGTCTTACTTATTTTCAATATTATACTATACGGAGGAATGGTATGCAAATTTTATGAAATTCTAGTATCCTTCATTACCTTTTCTTAGAATTGTTTATAATTAAAAATAAGTAGATATTATTTGATATTTAAAAAACAAAAAAAGGATATAAGTTATGGTGAAAGGAAACTTTTCCGCATTTATCCAACCT
>CAZGZM010000058.1:0-11272 GCA_964529955.1 uncultured Thermotogaceae bacterium | reverse complement strand
TAGGTATTTTAAGCGGTATCAAGGGCACTGATGGAAATTATTACTTCAATGGTAACGATCCATTAACAAGATATCAAACCGCTGTAGTTTTGGATAAACTTCTTACTTATACTGAATCAAATTTGAGTGGAAGTTCAAGTTCAGTTGATCCAAGATTCGCAGTTCAACTTGACAATCTCGAATTAGCGGTAACAGACGAAAATGGGAAAATAATCCAGTCCCTTGATTTACAGGCAAGAATTAATTCACTTGAAAGCGAAGTAAACAAATTGTTTGTTGAACTCTCAAAAAATGATAATAGTTCTTCGGTAAGTTCAACAGTAGAGGCTTTAAAAAATCAATTAACCAATTTAAGCAGAGACGTTTCTTTAAATGCAAAGGATATCAGCGAATTAACAGCAAAGGTAGAAACTAATACTAATGCAATGCTTCCTAGAATTGCAGCAATTGAAGCAGATCTTTCAGCTCTTGAAAATCTCGATAATACAGAATTTCAGAAAGAGTTAGAAAACAAAGTGACTGATATTGAAGCAAGATTAAATAGCTTGGCTCTTTCATTTGTTACTGAAAGTGATTTACAAAAATATGCAACTTTAGCTGATGTTGAATCACGAATAAAGTTTCTTGCAAGCCAGGATGAATTTAACAATTTAAGTTCCAGATTATTAAATTTAGAAACTATTGTCGATGAATATAAGGATTCAGTTGACAGTAATGATTTAAGAATTTCAACAAATTCAGACAACATAACTGTTTTAACAAAATCATTAACAAATTTAAGAAGCGAATTTACTAATCTTTCATCTTCTTTTGAATACTCTACTTCTTCAAATATGATGAAATTCGATGAAATTGAATCAACATTATTATCATTCGAAGAAGTACATAAAAGCATTAAAAATGAAGTTGCCAGTTTGAGCGGTAATTTTGATTCACTAACTACTCAAATAGGAAATAACACTACAAAAATTAATTCCAATGAAGATCAATTAGCTGTTATGAATTCAAAAATAGCTACTCTTCAGGGCATGATTTCTTCTTTAAATGAATCTATAGGCTCATTTGCATCCAAAAATGAAGTTAATTACTCAATTGGTCAGGTTCAAGAAAATGTTGATGTACTGAGTTCCAAAGTTGGAGAAATTAATGCAAAAGTTAATTCAGGCGTTGTAACACCTGAAGAATTAAATAAAGTTAAAACAGATGCTCAAACATTAGGTTATATTGGAATAGCTGCTGGAGTCGCAGGAATTATAGTAGGTATTATAGGTTGGACAATGCCGAAACCTGAATAAATAATAGAATTCTTTGAACACATTTATGAAAAACCCAGGAGACTATCCTGGGTTTTTTGTTATAATGGTTTTTGTAATAAACAATCATCAAATCGGAGGGATTTGTATTGCAAACTATTCCATTCTATATATCTAAAAAAACAAAGAGATTATACTTATATTCATTATTTCTGGCTTTAAATAAAAGATTTGAAAGATTTTATAATGGAAAATAATAGAGTTTTATCACCAAGTGAAAATAAAGAAGAATATTTAATAAAAAACTTAAGACCAAAAACACTAAAGGAATATATTGGGCAAGCTAAGATTAAAAGAAGTTTGGATATATCAATTCAAGCTGCTTTAAAAAGAAATGAAACTCTCGATCATATTCTTTTAGCTGGGCCTCCTGGCTTAGGAAAAACTACCTTGTCAAATATAATCGCTCATGAATTATCAAGCAATATTTATATTACTTCTGGTCCAGTTATAGAAAAACAAGGCGATCTTGCAGCGATGCTTACTCAATTGGAAAAGGGAGACGTTCTATTTATTGATGAGATTCACCGTCTAGGAAAATCTGTTGAAGAAATATTATATTCTGCAATGGAAGATTTTCAATTGGATATTATGATTGGCAAGGGACCGAGTGCAAGATCAATTAGAATAGAAATTAATCCGTTTACACTTGTTGGAGCAACAACACGTTCAGGTTTACTTGGTGCTCCATTAAGAAACAGATTTGGAATGGTTCTCGAAATTGATTTCTACGATGAGAATTCTTTAAAAAAAATTATTATCAGATCAGCTAAAATTTTAGCTATCGGCATTGAAAATGATGCATCTAATTTAATTTCAAGAATCTCAAGAGGTACTCCAAGAATTTCAAATAGAATATTGAGACGAGTAAGAGATATGGCTACTGTTGATAAGAAAAGCGTCATAGATATCAAAACTGTTGAAAAGACTATGGAAATGTTGGGAATAGATTTATATGGGCTAGATAATACTGACAGAAAAATAATTAAAATTATTATTAAAAATTATCATGGCGGTCCCGTTGGAATAAAAGCATTAAGTGCTTCAACCGGAATAGAATCAGAAACCATAAGTGAAGTGTACGAACCTTACCTTCTTCAAAGAGGTTTTTTAATTAGATCTCAAAGAGGAAGATGCGTTACAGAAAAGGCATATGCACATTTAAAAATAAAAGAACAGGGGAAAAATACAAGTTTATGGTAAAAAATAAAAAAAAGCTTTTAGTAAAATTTGCAAAAGATTATTTAAAAGAAAATGAAAAAGAAAAAATACTTAAAACTATTAATTCATTTAATTTGGATTATTCTGAAAAAATTGATAGTGATTCATATGATGCAATTATTAATTTTGGTGGTGATGGTACTGTATTGAGTTCTGTACATATAGCTATTTTGAAAAATGTTCCTCTTTTATGTTTTTCAAGAAACAGCAGTCTTGGTTTTTTAACTCCATTTAGAATAAATAAGTTTGAAGAAGTGTTGACATTGTTTACTGAAAATAAATTAAAAAGGCATAAAGTCGACTTACTCGGATTAAAAATCGAAGATGATTTTTATTTATCTTTAAACGAATTCACTATTGAAAGAGGAGATCCCTCAAGAACAATTACTTTAGAAATAAATGTTTCATCCTACTCTTCTTTCAAGGTTTCTGGAGATGGTATTGTTATTTGCTCATCCTCTGGTTCTACTGCATACAACCTTTCTTCTGGTGGCGCAATAATTATTCCTGATACAAATGTTTACCAAATCACTCCAATAGCTTGCCATAATCCTTATGTAGGTAGCATTGTAATTGGAGGGGAAAAAATAACTAATATTACTGTGTCTAATTCTAAAGGTTATCCATTAAAGGTATATAATGATGGGCAGTTAATAAAAAATATCATTATGGGAGATACTCTAAGCTTTAAAATGACGAATAAATCAGTATTCTTTTTTGTTAAGCATAAAATAGATTTTATAAAAGTTTTAAATAAAAAAATGTTTTTCGGTGGAAGATTGAACAATGCTTGATAAATTGTCATACGATAGAATCCAATCTTTTAAAAAAAATATCCTTTCCTTGGGAAGATTTATACAAGAAATTTTGAACAAACTCGAAATTGCTGTCATTGAAAAAAATAGTACTATGAATAGAATTGTTATCTTCTCTGAAGATATAATAAACGACTTTTATAATAATCTATTTAAAGAGTACAATAGTGTATATAATCTTGTATATGTAACCGGTTCAAACTTAAGATTTTTAACAACGGCTCATAATTTAATATTTTTATTAAATGAAATTGGTTTACTTCTTGTAGAAATATCTAAAACAAATAGATTTTTACTGAATAAGGATTCTGCTGTTTTCAATGAGCAAATGAAACTTTGTTTTAAAACATTGAAAGCAATGTTAAGAGAAACTATTGATAACTATATTTCTGCTTCATATGAAAAATCTGCGAAAATTTGTAAAATGAAAGATTTTCTACAAAAATTAATCAGTAATCTTGAGTATGAAATTTCTGATTATATTAGCGAAAATCCTGAAGCGGGAAGTAAAATACTAAAGATTTACAATATTTTTAAATTGATTAATGATATAAGTGATAAAACAATTAAAATAAATGAAACTTCTTTTTATATTGAAAATGCAAAAATATATAAGTGTATAAATGTATCTTTTGAAGAAATAGAATAAATTTTGGAGAATTATTATGAAAATACTTATTAAATATATTTTTAAACAAACATTAGGACCATTTTTTATTGGGCTTTCAGCTTTCGTACTTTTCATTAGTTTACAGTTATTGTATCAATTAGCTGAATTAATTGTAAGGTATAAAGTTGGAATAGATAAAATGCTAATTTTGATTTATTATAATCTTCCAATGTTTATTGTTATGGGATTGCCAGTGGGAGCTCTCTTTGCTATATTATGGATATTATCTAGAATGAGATCACATAACGAATTAATTGCTTTTCAAACCCATGGAGTAACTCTAAAAAAACTTGTAATACCCTTTATAATAATTGGAATTATTTTATGTTTTGTTGCTTATTTGTTTAACGATTATCTTGTTCCTGTCTCTAATAAACTTGCTGATGAGGCAATGGCAAAATTTATTTATAATCGTCCTGAATCGGTAATAAAGGAGAATACTTTTATTGATGATGGTTCTGGAAAGTACCTTTATATTAAGAGAATTGATCCAGAAACAGGAATTCTTTACGATGTGCTTTTTTATGATTTTTCTGATGGTACAAAAAGAGTTATTAGTTCCAGAAGAGCAGAAAATGAGAAAGATTCATGGTATATGTATGATGGAAGGATTTATGAACTAGATAGCGATGGTTTCCTTATTTTAGATCATCCCTTTGGAGAATTAGAATTTGAATTGTCTGAAGATATACAAGAATATATAAGAAACACAAAAAGTGCTGATGAAATGACGAGTTCAGAACTTAGAAAAAGAATACAAACATATTCAGAAATGGGAATCGATACATCTGCTTATCAAGTAGTTCTTCAGGAAAAATACTCCCAATCTATCGGTCCTTTAGTTTTGGTTTTGCTTGGTGTTCCATTATCTTTGATAGCTGGTTTTAAATCTAAATCATGGTCTGTGATACTTACTTTTATATTGATTGTATTCTACCAGGGATCAGGTGCATGGTTGAGTGCTATGGGCAAAGAAAATATAATAAATCCTAACCTTGCTCCATGGATACCTAACATGATATTTTTAGTAATTGGATTATTCTGCTATTTTTTAATTGATTCAAAGATTTCTTTTAAGATCGCAACTTTAACTAATAAAATATTAAAATTTTCTATCATTTTTTTCATTTTACTTTTAATTCCTACAATCGCAAAAGCAAATGATAATACAAACAAACTTGATATTCAAGGAGATACATATGGGTACATCAACGAAGAGATTCTGTTTCATGATGGAGTTTATGTAGTAATAACTACTAATTCTTCAAAAACTGAAATAAACTCTGATTACGCTGCTCTTTTGACTGATGACGGAGATCCAGTTTCGATGTCTTTCTGGGGTAATGTAATATTAACCTCAGAATCACAATATCTTGAAACCGAGAGACTCGTCGTTGATCTCAGAAATGGTTTAATTTCAACAGTTGAAGTATACGGGAATACTGAACAAAATATACAAACTCAGGATAAAAAAGAAGAAAAGAAAACAAAACTTTATCTTAAAGGTAGTTTATCTACAACACAATTAGAATACCCTAATATGACTATCTTAGAAACCGGTTTTTTAACAACCTGTGATAAGAAAGAACCTCATTATAGATTTAAAGTTTCTGAGGCAGTAATAGTACCTGATGATTATGCCGAAGTTAAAAATCTAATCATGTATATTGGAAAGGTGCCAATTCTTTATCTACCATATTACAAATTTTCTCTTGTTGATCCAGAACTAAGAACATTTGATTTCGATTGGAGCAAATTAACAGATAGTATTACAACAATAACTTTGAGAAATTTTGATTTATCCTGGTTAACTCTTGAAGGAATATGGCAAAGGGATTGGAGTGCTGCTAATGATTATTTTTCAGGAAAAGCACTTCTTTATAACGATTACTTTAATACAACCCTTTTTTTAGAAATAGGAGAAACAGAAGATGAAGTTTCAGATTATGGAGGCTATATAAGTATTCGACCAAAAACTGCTTTGAATATAAATTTTGATAGCGCTTATTATCATAACAATCCATCAGATATTATTGAAAAACCCTTTGAGAATTATAATTTAGGTTCAAAGCAAGAAACAGAAGATGAAAAAACTAAAACTGTTATATTGAACCCATTTGATATTAAAGAATCACTAGATGCAACAGACATTTTACTTTTCGGAATGAACGCAAGCTCTCCTGAAAATTGGAATATTGAATTTGATACTCAAATTGTTTATGCAAACTATTTCAACGAAAGTCTTTGGACAGTAAATTTGAAAAATCTTGAATTAAAAACTGAACTGGATGTTGAAGCTACTCCGTTATTGATTGATAGTAGTTCATTTAAAATGAGTTTATTAGCAGGTAAAAGACTTATCCAAAATGATGTTTTATCACAACTCCAGATAACTCTAAATACAGAGAATTTCATATTTGATGTTCTACCATATAAAAGTTCAATAAAAAAATTAAATCTGAATTTTTATTCATCAGCAACAGATTGGAAGGATATATTCGAATCAGAAAACATTAAGGACACAACCTTTGATATTACCAAATACAATATTAAAATTGATAATTTCTCCACAACTGGAGATTTAAAACTATCTATCAATGCTTCTCCTACTGGCTTTATTATTTCAATGCCAACAAATAACGAAAATAGTCCATTGAACATTTTTTCATACAAATCAAAAGACGAAAAACTATCCATTTCCGGAAAATATGCTTTAAATTATAATTCGGAGGAGGAGAGTACAAACGTTAAACTTTTCTGGATTGATCCTCTTAAAATAAACTATAAAGGTTTTATAGATGTTGCATCAACAAATTATTTTGAAACAAGGTTAAACTCAAAAATAATATTTGATTCTGAAAATACTATTTCAAAAACCTTTGAATTATTTTCAAAAAACTTCGAATTCATATCATTTAAATCTTCATTGATACCATCTTACGAATTTGATTTTAAATATGATCAAACAACTGAAACAAGTACTAAATTCAATATTGAAAAAAATAATGTTGGCCTATCAATAGATAACAATATTTCTTTAGATTTTGATTATTATTACATTTCACTTGATTATATCCCAAAGGTATATTACAGTTTCATAGATAAAAAAATAGAATGGGATCATCCAGGAAAGCTTGAAACAGGTATAAAAACAGGGTATTTTGATGTTGATTATGAAGTGGATCTGGATTTTGAAACTTTAGTATCAACTCCTGAAACATTAGATTGGATTGGTGTGGGTTACTTAGAAACTAATAATGCATTTGAATTTTCAAACTTCTCCTTGAAGTTTAATTCCAAATCTAATTTGCTTCCTGCAAGTTTTAAAGCAACTGAAACTTCATTTAAGTTGGAATCCCAAATCGGTCCTTTTTCACATAAAACAGAAACAAAGTATCTCTGGGAAGAAAAGGAATTTTCTGATTTTGTAAATACAGATAAACTAAAGATAGACTATGATCCTTTCATTTTAGATTTGTCAGCTAACTGGACAATAAATTCTTCGCCAACAGAGGATGAAAAAAAATTAAAGGGAATCTCGTTAACAGCAAAAGTTTCTTATGATGATTTGTTCTCAATTTCTCTCAAAACTAAGTTTCCATATGTATATAAAGAGAAGAAGTATTTTAACAGATTTAAATTTGAATTTGGAGATTTAAATGTTTTAAATACTTTCAATTGGAAATCAGCAATTATTGATTTTAATACAGAATATGAAATTTTCAATGATTCTTACCCATTCCCATCAAAATACTTTTCTTCAACCGAAGGTTATTCAAATTCAAAGTTTTTCTTATTTGATATTACTAAACTTTCAATAAATAACATTTTGTTTGATAATATATTCTTTGCTACTAGAAAAGCAACTGAAGTGGAACAAAATGGTTTTTCCTTTGGAATAACAGGATTGAATATAAATGAAATTAAAATTTTTGGAGGAAAAACCACGAAATATACTGAATATGGGTTAACATTTGAATACAATAAATCTGAATTTAATTCTTATAAAATCGGAATTAATGATCTCTCAATAAATCCGGCTTTATTAAAACGAATGACACTTGACTATAATAGTGAAGGATTTTTCACTTTAGAAATTGGATCTTTCAGTGGATTGTTAAACGAAGTTTCAGAAGAAGACTGGGATGATTCCATCACAACTTTAAAGCCACTTTATTTTGATTTACATTGCCAGGCATTAGAAATTTACTTAAGATTGAAATTTGGAAAAGATATAGATAAATTCGGGGAAATATTAAATGCTATAGGTGTAAAATATTATATAAAAGCCTTTAGTGATAGATACTTACTTATTGGTCTTTCTGAAGGGAAACCATTCTTTCAATTTAAGTTTTGAGGTGAATATATTGGAAAATAAAAGAGAATTACTAGAAAAAATTAGTAAAAAAATATTGAAATGTAATGATTGCATTCTCTCTCAAACAAGGAACAAAACTGTTCCAGGAAATGGAAATATTAATTCTCCTATTGTTTTTATTGGAGAAGGACCTGGAGAGGAAGAAGATAAAACTGGAATTCCATTTGTAGGAAGAGCAGGCAAATTGCTTTCAAAAATATTTGAGTCAGTTGAGCTTGACAGAGATGATTTCTATATTACTAATATTGTTAAATGCCGACCACCAAATAATAGAGTCCCCAATGATGATGAAAAAAATAAATGTTCAAAATATCTTTATTCCCAATTAGCTATCATACAACCAAAATTAATAGTAACATTAGGTTCTACTTCATTCGCTTATCTTTTAGGTTTAAAAAAAGTGAAAATGGGCGATGTAAGGGGAAATATATTTGAATGGAGAGGAAATGTTAAAATAATGTCAATGTATCATCCAAGTTATTTATTGAGAAATGCATCAAGAAATCCAGGTTCTCCGAAGGATAAAACCTGGCAAGATATAAAAAATATAAAAGAATTATACTTTAAAATTAAAAAGGGAGAACAAATCTAAAGGGGTGAAAAAATGAGCGAAAACATTTTAATAACAGGCGGAGCAGGGTTCATCGGTTCGCATGTAGTAGATAAACTTATTGAAATGAATAAAATTCCAATTGTTGTTGACAATCTTTCAAGCGGCAAAATAGAAAATCTAGATCCAAGAGCCTTATTTTATCAACAAGATATTACTGATAAAAAAATGATGGAAAAAATATTCAGTTTACATAAACCCAAATATGTTTTCCATTTAGCAGCTCAAATTAGTGTTTCAAAATCTGTTAAAGAACCAATTTTTGATATGAAAGAAAATATAGGCGGAACATTAAATATTCTTAATTTAGCTGTTCAAAACGGTGTGGAAAGATTTATCTTTTCTTCCACGGGAGGAGCAATTTATGGTGATGACATAGAAAATGTTCCAACATCTGAAAATCATATCCCCAGACCTCTTTCTCCTTATGGGATTTCTAAATATTCTGTTGAAAACTATCTAAGATTTTATGAAAAGGAATTTGGAATGAAATATACAATTTTAAGATATGCAAATGTATATGGTCCCCGACAGGATCCCGATGGTGAAGCTGGAGTTATTGCAATTTTTTCAAAGAAAATGTTGAAAAATGAAGAAGTGAAAATTTTTGGAGATGGAGAATGTATTAGAGATTATGTATATGTTAAAGATGTAGCGGAATCTAATTTTAAAGCATTAAGTGAGGAAAAGAGTCAGATATTTAACATTGGTACTGGAGTAGGAACATCTGTAAACGACTTGTTTAAAGTACTAAGTAAGATTTCTTCATATGAAAAAGATGCTACCTATGAACCTCCGAGACCAGGTGATTTGAAAAAATCAATTCTAGATTGTAATAAAGCAAAAAATATTCTTAATTGGAGTTCAACTGTATCACTTGATGATGGCCTTAAAGAAACGATACAGTTTTTTAAAGATGAACTGGAAACCACTGAGTGAAAGATTAAGACCTGAAAAAATTGAAGAAGTTTTTGGTCAGGATCATTTAACAGGTCAAAGGGGAATTCTTACAAAATTAATCCAAAAAAGGAATTTTTATTCAATGATTTTCTATGGTCCTCCGGGTACAGGAAAAACTACTGTCGGAAAAATAATTGGAAAGAACTTGCCTGTTGGATTTGAATTAGTCTATTTCAGTGCTGCCTTGCAAGGAACTCAAGATTTAAAAAAACTATTTTTGAGAGCAGAACAGATGAAAAAATATGGTGGTCAACTGATTGTATTAATTGATGAAATTCATAGATTAAATAAATTGCAGCAAGACGTTCTTCTTCATCATACTGAAACGGGAATAATAGTTCTAATCGGTTGTACAACTGAAAATCCCAGTTTTGAAATTAACTCAGCATTACTATCAAGATGTCGCTTAATAATTTTCAAAAAATTAACACCAGAAACAATTATCAAATTAATAAAAAACAGTATAAAAAATGATAAATACATTTCAAAAATATCTGTAAAGATAGAAGAAGAAGTTTTGCAAATCATATCTGAAAATTGTGAAGGTGATGCAAGAAAAGCTTTAAATCTTGTAGAAACTCTTCTTGAAACAGCAGATTCACTCGAAAAAGAAATTCTTGATATTGATACATTGAACGAATTAGCTGTTTTACCGACTGGAAGATATTCAAAAAGAGGTGAGGAGCATTACGATCTTATTTCAGCCTTTATAAAAAGCATGCGAGGTAGCGACCCGGATGCTGCTCTCTTTTATATGGTTAAGATGCTTGAAGGAGGAGAAGATCCTAAATATATAGCTAGAAGAATGATAATACTTGCCTCAGAAGACATTGGATTAGCAGATCCCATGTCTCTAGTTATTGCAACTGCAGCTTTCAAAGCAGTAGAACAGATTGGTCTTCCAGAGTGTAAACTTAATTTAGCGGAAGCAGCAATCTATTTATCAGTTGCTCCAAAAAGTAATTCTTCTTATAAAGCTTTAAAGGCTGCTGTTGATATGGTACAAAAAAATATAAACCTGGAAATTCCACTAAAATTAAAAAATCCTGTTACTGACCTTATGAAGAAAATGAATTATGGAAAAGGGTATGTCTATCCTCATAATCTGGGGGGATATTATAAAACAACATATCTCCCCGATTCTATAAAAAATAATGTTTTTTATATTCCTTCAGAAAATGGCCGTGAAAAAGCAATTAAAGAAAGACTTGTAAAACTCTGGAAGGATTATAAAAATTATGATAACTAGGAGATTTTTATGAAAACAAAGGTATTTATTTCCAATACATTTAACCCTCATTTTAA
>CAZGZM010000057.1:0-11284 GCA_964529955.1 uncultured Thermotogaceae bacterium | reverse complement strand
TTGTGACATTTATTATTATTTCTCCTGTTTTAAAACTTTTTTCACTAAAAACCAACAACTAAGAACCAATCACTAAAAGTTCTTTTATTGTATCCTTCAGTTCTGTCAGATCTACTGATTTTACTATGTATGCATTTGCAGCCCAGGAGGATAAATCGTTTCGATAATGGGTATAAGCTGTTAAAAGAATTATTTTTAAATCCGGCAATTTTTTTCTGGCATTTCCTGCAAATTCCAATCCATTGATACCAGGTAAATCAATGTCTACTGTTACCAAGTCGATTTTTTCATTTTCTAATATTTTTAATGCTTCTTCTCCATCTTCGGCAGGAACTACATCGTAGCCTTCATCTTTCAGTTCCTCTTCAAGTAATATTCTAATATTCACTTCATCGTCCAGCACTAAAATCTTTTTCATTTTTCTTACCCTCCTTTCTCCCTTTCCAAATATATCCGATAATTAATGATAACAAAAAACTACAGCCCATCTTCATGCGCTTACTCTATGATACTTGGAATTTCTTAATTTTTCAATGGATGATAGTGATTAGTGTTTGGTGTCGTGTGTATGGTTGTCAGCATACACCGGAGTGCACTTAGATTGATACCTTATTAGAAAACAGGATGAATTTACGATATAGTAAAGAAGCCGATGCTAACGGAAGAACGAAAAAGATAGAAAAGCAGGAAATTAAGAATACAGGAAAAAATAGCAATTGCTTAAATCTTACCTTATCTGGACATACCTAATCACTAATTTGCTTTTCAGGATTTTGGATTATTTCGCTATTTTTCATTATGTTTTTAAGAAAACCTGATGATATTCTTTTTTCATCAGATATATCAACTCTAAATGTTAAATCTGATTCTTCAAATTTTTCCTGAATCTCAAATAATTTTTTTAAATCTATTTTTTCTTCTTCAAGTATCAGTAAATCCAGATCGGAATATTCCTTTGATCTACCGTCAACTCTAGATCCAAAGGCTATTACTTTTTTTTCAGGAATAATCTCTTCAAGTATTTTTTTTATTATCAATAATTCTTCTTCATTCAAATTCATGGTCAATATCTTCTTCAGTATTTTTAATTTCTAACCTAACTAATAATTTCTCAGCATCTATTACAAATTCTTTTGCAACTTCATAAACTTCATCAGCTATTTTCTTATTATATGTATGTGATGTGAGATTTCTCGCTCTATGATAAATCATCCAGTGTTTTACATTTTCAATCAGTTTGTTTTCTGCAGCCATAATAAATAAATTTTTTCGAGATATCCCGTCTGTATATGCCCTTCCTATATTATTTTCAAGCCATCTTTTAATAAATTTCCAGCTCAATTCGTAAGTAAATTCAAAATATTGAATAACTCCTGCTTTTAGCGCTTGCTTAGTAATATCATCCAAATTTGAAAAGAAATTGATATTTTCTGTTTTCTTTAAAATTTCTTTGTAAGTATAAATTGCTTTTGATAAACTTTCCAAATCTAAAATCATTATAATCTCCTTTATTCATATTTCAGCATTTACTTATCTCCACTGTTCATTATCTGTTCACTTTTATTATATTCATTATACTCAGGCAGATATACTTTGAATTCTGTTCCATTTTCTGAACTACTTGCTGTTATTTTTCCATCATGCTCTACGATTATGTTTTTAACTACAGACAGTCCTAAGCCTGTTCCAAAGGATTTGGTAGTAAAAAAGGGATCGAATATTCTTTTAAGTACTTCGTTTTGAATTATCTTGCCTTTATTGAATACTGAAATAACATCGTATTGATCTTCTATATAAAGTGTAACCAATACTTTTTCCTTATAATTCGATGCTTCAATTGCATTTTGAATTAAATTAATCAGTATTTGTCTTATGCCACCTTTGTTTCCAAAATAAAACTCTCGTTTATTATTATTTAGAAGTTCGAGCTGTATCTTTTTTCTGGTAGCTTTTTCTTCCATTCCTTCAATTATTTCTTTACATATGGAATATATTTCTATTCTTTCTCTTTCAATATTCTCATTGGGATTTTTTGATACTCTCAGCACATCTTCTACCAGATTCTCCAATCTAATAAGTTCATCATTTAATATCCTGACGTAATTTTCTTTTTTCTCTTCGTTCTGCGTTTTTCCCAATCTTTTAATAAATCCGCCAATTATCGCAATTGGATTTCTTATTTCGTGTGCTATCTTTGCTGACATTTCACCCAGAATTGCAAGTCTTTCTCTTTTTTTAAATTCTCTTTGCATACTATGCCATCTGGTTACGTCATTCAATGCCACTATCGTCCCAAGAGTGTCTTCTGTATACTTGTCAAGAAGTGGAGAGATTTTTATATTAAAGATTTTATTCTGATTATTTTTTAATTTTTGATTTGATAGAGTGATTACATCATTAATATTTTTTACTTCATCTAATATTTTAAGAACTTCATCGGGCAGCATTTTTTCATCTTTTGCTTTTGTACCGAGTACTTTTTCTTTTTCTTCATTGAAAAGTTTAAGAGCGTTTTTATTGATTTCAACTATCTGCATTTTTGTATTGAATACAATAATAGAAGTATCAAGTGATTCCATTATGCTTGCATTGTATCTCTGGTAATAATCTGAAAGATCCTTTTCCCGTTCCAGCTTATCTGCAATCTGTAGTATTTCATTATAATTGTCAATGAGTCCTATGCTAAAACCAGTATTATCACAGAGTAAGCTGAGTATTTCTTTATCCGGATTATCGAATCCGTTTTCTCGTATTTTGTTACTTACAGCAATTACTCCTAATTTTTTCTGATTTGAAATCAATGGAATCAAAATATATTCTTCATTACCAATCAATTTGGTCATTTGGGTTAATTCGTTCTTATGAAAATTGTTGAGTTCCTGATTAATATGAACTAATTTCAATCTTTCGATAACTCTGTTTAGAATAGAGTTACCTCTATATAATATTTTATTTGAGAAATTACTAAAATTATATTTTTTAAAAAGAGTGGGATTCTCGGAAGATGCGATTAAAAATTGAGAATAGTCACCATAATTTATGTTTAGAGTATTTTTCTTCATAATCTCCTTATTTGTAGAATAATTAAGGATTATAAATTCTTCTTTTTCATCTATCTGAAAATAAAACACTTCATCATAATCAAGAAAATTCTCTGAGATTATTCCCGTTAACATCATTTTTATTATTTGATCAACATTGAATGCTTTGGCCATAGCCTGACTGATTTTATGAATATAATTCATTTTATTCAGTCTTATTTTAATTTTGTCAACATCACTAGAAGTACGATTTTCGATTCGAACCACCTCATTTACTAGCTTTATCCTATTTTATTATACTTTTTAATTATTATAAAGATTATTTCATAGTATTGATTTTTAAAAAGGTAAGAAATACGTTTCCATATTTTTTAGTATTAATTATTTTAAAGCTATCTGAAATAAGGTTCTCTATTCCCTTAGATTCAGATACTGAGGATTCTATAATAAGTAAGCCTTCACATTTTAAAACATTACTTTTAATAAGCGTTTTGAAAATATGTCCCATGTATCCTTTGTTGAAAGGAGGGTCAAAGAAGATAAAATCGAATTTTATCTCTTTTTTATCCAACTGAGGAATTTGAATTCTAAAGTCTTTACAGTAGATTTTTATTTTATTTTTAATACCTAGATTTCTTATATTTTCTTTTATTGTTTTGATGGATTTATACGAAGAATCAATGCTCACAACATCAGAAGCTCCTCTGCTTATGGCTTCAAAGGATATTACTCCACTGCCTGAACAAACGTCCAATAAACTTTTCCCTTCTATATCTATAATGTCAAAAAGTGCTTTTCTAACCATATTTGGGGTGTATCTTGTAACAGCACGAGGTGTGGTTATCACTTTTCTTCCCTTCAAAGAACCTCCGGTTATTTCTAACATCAACTTACCTCTAACAGATCAATTGAATCTCCGAATCTTTCCTGAATTTCCTGAACTATTTTTTTATGTTCTTTCAAATCAGGGTCTATCTTCAATAATTTCTTCGCATCCTCAATTGCTTCGAGAAGCAGATCCTTATCTCTTATAATATCAGCCACTTTGAAATTAGGTAATCCATGTTGCCTTACTCCCATAAATTCACCAGGTCCTCTGAGTTCCAGATCGAGCTCTGCAACTTTAAATCCATCCGGAGTCAAGGCGAATTTTCTAAGTCTGTCTGAGGCTTCCTCAGAAATTCTCTTATCAATCATTAAAAAACAGTAGCTCTTTAAGGTGCTTCTTCCTATCCTTCCCCTTAACTGGTGCAGCTGAGCAAGACCAAATCTCTCTGGATGTTCAATTATCATAATGGTCGCATTTGGAATATCTATACCCACTTCTACTACTGTAGTCGATACAAGTATGTTTAGATCATTCTTCTTAAATTTTTCCATTATTTCATCTTTTTCTGTATCTTTCATTCTTCCATGAATCAATCCTAGATTAAGGTCATCGAAAACTTCCTTCTGTAAATATTCATATTCTTTAGTTGCTGCTTTCAGATCTATTTTTTCTGATTCTTCTACAAGAGGATAAACAATAAATGCCTGATGTCCTCTTTTAATTTCATCTCTGACCATTTTATATAGCTGATCTCTTCTTGAATCAAAAAGGACATTTGTTTTTACAGGTTGCCTTCCCTTTGGCATTTCATTAATAGAAGTAATATCAAGATCTCCATATGCTGTTAATGCTAATGTTCTTGGAATAGGTGTTGCGCTCATAACAAGGATATCAGGATATTGACCTTTCTTCTTGAGTGATTCTCTCTGCTTTACTCCAAATCTGTGCTGTTCATCGACAACGATCAAACCAAGATCTTTGAAATTAACATCATCACTTATAATAGCATGGGTTCCAATTACAAGATCAACTTTACCAGTTTCGATTTTTCTTTTTATTTCATTTTGTTCTGATTTTTTCATATTGCCTATCAGCAGCTGAACGTTCATTCCAATCGCTTCAAGATTTTTCTTTATCTTTTTATATTGCTGTAAAGCAAGAATAGAAGTAGGTACCATCATAGCGCTTTGATAACCAGCACAGAAAGTATGCACTATAGACATCTCTGCTACAACAGTTTTCCCTGAACCCACATCTCCCTGTATCAATCTATTCATTGGTTTTTCTGAATTCAAATCCTCTTTTATCTCTTCAAAGGCTTTTTTCTGATCATCCGTCAGCTTAAAATGAAGGTTGCCAACAAATTTTTTCACAAGATCATTTTTATTATCTTTGGATATTCCCACAGATTTTTCTTTAAATATTCTCTTTCTGTTTAGAATAACGATTTCAAACAGATAGAGTTCTTCATAAGAAAGACTCTTCAAAGCTCTCTTATATTCATAAAAACTCTTGGGAAAATGCATCGAATAAACTGAATGCTGCTTGTCCAGGAGATTCCTCTTTTCCATTATTTCTTCTGAATATATATTTTGCTCAGAAAGAATTAATCCTCTGTTTTTTTTAATAATATTTATCATTCTTTTATTTGTCATCCCTGAAAAGAGTGAATAAACAGGTTCTATTTCCTTTTTGAAAGAATCGTCATAAGGAGTTATTTCAGGAGAATTGAATTCATGAGGACCAAAATTATTATCCTTTGGTGTACCAAATATTATAAATTCATCTGTTCTGTTAAGATTTTTATAAATGTATTCCTGATTGAACCATTTAAGCAAAACCTGCCCATACTTATCAGTACCAAGAGCTGTTATAATAACAAGTCCTTTAATTTTTTTCATAACAAAATTTTCAAGTTTTATCTTTAATAAAATCTCTTTATCAGGAACAATTTCAGAAGTTTTATGTATTTTTCTTTTATCCTTGTAAATCCTTGGAAATCTCCAGATTAAATCTGCAGGCTTTTTAATTTCTTGAGCAGAAAAAAGCTTTGCCCTTCTTTCACCTAAACCCTTTAAAAATTTCATTGGAGTATCCTTTTCAATTTTATTGTCAAGAATGAATGATAGTTCTTCAGGAGAGTATAATAAAAATTTCTTTCGAAGCTTTTCTATTAAGCTAAGACCATTTTCAATCCTTTTAATTACCCTTTTTTTTTCCAGTTTATCTATATTAGAATAATAACCAACAAATTTCAGAATGTACTCTTTTAAATCTGCAAAGGAAGATTTTTCTTCAAAATCAATTGATTTTGCATATTCTCTGATTTTACTCTTTAGGTTTATTGGATTTAATTCTTCATATAAATTCTCATTAAAAATTTCTTGACATTCATCAAGATATTCTTCAAGAAGTATCAAATTTCAGTTTCCTCTCCGTAACAGGAAATTCCAAATACTGCGGGCCCAGAGTGACAGGCAACCGTTGGCCAGATTCTACCAATCATAATATCTTCAATTGGTTCCATCTTTTCGGCATTAAGTTTTTTATTTATTAAATTCATTGTTTTTTCCATATAACTTTTGTATTCTTTAAATCCATAAATTAAATACATTCTTTTATTGTATGTGTGGGTTTTAAAAAATTCAACAGAATTATCTGCCATCTGATTGAATACTTTTTTCATTCCCCTCAGTTTGTTTGAAGGGGAAAGAAAGCCTTCTTCATCAACAGTAAGAATTGGTTTTATGTTAAGTAACTTACCTGCAAGAGCAGTTGCGTGGCCAATTCTCCCATTTTTCACAAGATATTCCATCGTAGGTATATTAAACTGCATCAATGCATTCTTTCTCATTTTTGGGACGAGAGACATAACTTCATTAACAGGTCTTTTTTCGTCTACCAGCATTTCCATTATTCTTCTAGTAACTAAACCTGCAGTTATTGAAATATGCATTGTATCAACTACATGGACCTTAATTCCCTTAACCATTTCAGCTGCCATTACCGCTGTTGAATATAAACCAGAAAGTTTTGACGAAAAGTGAATGTCAACAAGTTCATCATAACCTGCTTCCTTAACTGAATTATAAAATTCCAAAAGCATCCCCAATGGTGGTTGTGCAGTCTTAAAATCCTTCGCTTTTTTTATTATGCTGTAGAACTTTGAGTCTCTAAATTCCAAGTTATCTGTATATTCTTTATCATCTATAATAATTTTCATTCCAATGAAGAAAGGATTATATTTTTTCATCATTTCAACTGTAGGTGCACAGCCTGAATCAACAGCTATCGCAAGCATTCACATCACCTCGTACAAATAAATACCTTAGAGAAATCTTCACCTTCTATTTTCAGTTCCCATTTATGCTCATTATAATCATAAAAAGTTTTTAAGTCGTATCCGTTCAATTCCAGTTGCATATTTTTTCCAGTTTCTTCAGATATCTCTAATAGTTTCATTCCATCGTTTTTTGCTATATCTAAAATCACTGATTTTTTATTATCAATCAACAAACTTTTTTCAACCTCAAAATTATACCGACCTATGTTTAATAATGCAACAAGACTGATGAAAATAAAAATAATAGAAAAGGGTAGAAATAATCCACCCCTTTTTCTATTCATTATCCAGATAGCCTACATATGGAAGGTTTCTGTACAATTGATTGTAATCTAACC
The DNA here is from genome assembly GCA_964529955.1 of uncultured Thermotogaceae bacterium. Taxonomy (GTDB): domain Bacteria; phylum Thermotogota; class Thermotogae; order Petrotogales; family Kosmotogaceae; genus JASGMR01. The sequence goes on along the minus strand of CAZGZM010000057.1, from coordinate 3,733 downwards.
CATAACCAATAACAAAATGATCTCCCAATTCATCTCCCGCAAAATCAACATCAACCATATGATCATAGGCTTTCTTATCGAAAAGTGTAGCTAATTTCAAATCCTTCGGCTTCTGCTTCTGTATATAATTCATTATAAATCTTAGAGTGGTTCCGGTATCTACAATATCTTCAATTACAAGTACATACTGATTAAATAGACTTTCATCCACCCAGGTTTTTACTTTTATTTTACCTGTAGATTCTTCTCCGGAATAACTTGACACGTGTACAAAGTTATATCTTATATTTAAATTAATTTTTTTTAGTAAATCACTATAAAAATGGATAGACCCCTTTAGAACACAAATAGCAGTGATCTCTTCAGTCATTGGTTTATAATAATCTTCAATTTGTTTAGCCACTCTTGCTACTATTTCGTCTAATTTCTGCTGTGAATAAAGAACCTTAATTTTTGAAGGATCGAATTCCAATATTGTTCACCCCCTAAAGTATATTTCATTATAACACCTTATGTATTGGGAGAGAATAACCACAAATCAAAAATCAAAAGAATAATTAGTATAAATTTTTATATTTAAATAATTAATTAAAAAATAGCACAAAATATATATTATAATTAAAAGAAAAAGAAGGTGGTTCCTTTGTTTGAAATTTATTATCCCAAGTCAGAAGATGAATTAAAAATACTCCTCAATGAAAACGATTCATTGATCATTGCTGGTGGAACTGATTTAATGGTTAGAATAAAACATCATGTTTATGAAGAAGGTAGACTTGTATCCACTTCCAGAATAAAAAACCTCTCATTTATAGAAGAAGATAATGAAAATATATTTATTGGTTCTGGAACAACTCTGTCCGAACTTCAAGATTCTCCAAAAATTAACGAGTCTCTTCCAATGTTGGTTGAAGCAATAAGACACATAGGTAGTAAGCAGATAAGAAATAGAGCAACAGTTGTCGGAAATCTTGTAAACGCTTCACCAGCAGCTGATACTGCTGTACCATTGATTTTATTTGATGCACTAATTACTGTAAGAAGTCTTCATTCAGAAAAAATTTATAAACTTGAAGACTTCATTATTGGACCCGGAAAAACTCTTTTGATAAAAAATGAATATGTGTATTCAATCAGAGTAAAAAAGCAGAGAAATGAACAGTTTTCAAAATTTTTAAAGGTTGGCAAAAGGAATGCTATGGCAATTTCCGTTGCTTCATTAGGTGTTGTTTATGAAAACAACAAACTAAAGGTCGCTTTCGGTTCGGTAGCTCCTACAGTTGTGAGAGTTAAGGAAATTGAAAATATAGCTCTCAGCAAAGATACAAAAGAAAACATTGTTAAAACTTGTATGGAAAAGATTTCACCAATAGATGATGTAAGAAGCACAAGTAAATATAGAGCAACTGTTATGAAAAATTTACTCAACAGATGTATTGAAATTATTGAAAAGGGGGATTTCAAAAATGCATTATAGTATAAAGAATTTTTATAAGCCTCGAAATACTGAAGAAGCATTAAATTACTTCCAAAACAATCCCAATAAATCAATTTTTTTAGGTGGGGGAACAAGCTTAGCTAAAAACAATCTTTCCAGATTCGATACAATAATCGATGTTAAAAGTAATCTTCCAGAATCAATTGAAGCAAATAATGATTATTTTATAATTTCAGGTAGTACAAACCTTCAAGCAATTTTGGAAAATAAAGATTTAAATACTCAATATGAAGATTTCTTTAAGAAATATTTTGGATTAATCGGAAACTGGCAAATAAGAAATATGTCTACTTTAGCTGGTTCTATAGCTTCAAGAGTAGGATGGTCCGATGTAATTTCTCTTCTTTTACTATTGGAAACCGAACTGGAGATTGTTAACAATAATGACAGCAAATGGATTAAACTTGAAGAATTAAACAAAGGGTTAATTAAAGGGGACTTAATAAAAAATGTAAAAATAAATAAGAGCAAACCTAATTGTGGATATAAAAGGTTTTCAAGAACTGAGTTTGATATTGCTTTAATAAATTGTGGTGTAGCATTATCGGTAAATGATAATAAGATAAAAGACATTAAGGTTGTTTTCGGATCTACTCCTATAACAGGAAAGAGATATTTGAATATAGAAAATCAAATGATTGACAAGGATATTTATGAAGTGATTGAAATTGTTCCTGAACTTATTGAAAAACACTTCGATGCCAAATCTTCTCCTTTCATATCCAAAGAATACAGATATGAGTTAGCAAAGATTTATTTGAGAAGATTATTAGAGGAATTATCGGGGGTGAAAATATGAAAGCAATCTTCAATATAAACGGCAAGGATTACAAAGCAGAATTTTCTGAAGGAGAAATGCTCGATAAGGTTTTAAGAAAAATTGGATTTCTAAGCGTTAAACACAGTTGTAATAGTATGGATTGCGGAACTTGTACAGTTTTGATAGATGGGAAACCAGTTCTCAGTTGCGGTACATTTGCAGCTTCAGCATCTGGTAAAAAAATTGAAACTGTTGAATCTCTATCTCAAAACGAAAAATTGCATCCGCTTCAAGAAGCAATTTTGGAAGAAAATGCAGCACAATGCGGGTTTTGTATACCAGGATTCGAATTATCAGCAAAGGCATTATTGAAAAAAATCCCTGAACCTACTGAAAAGGAAATAAGATCGTACATGAAGGGAAATTTATGCAGATGCACTGGATACGAAAGGCAGCACAAGGCAATCATGAAAGCATCAAAAAAGTTGAAGGAGTGATTTCATGAAAAAATTCAATGTTGTTGGAAAAATTGAAAAGAAGGTTGATGGTTTTTCTCTTGTTAAGGGTAAACCAGTATATACAGAGGATTTGATAAAGGATAATCCTCTAATTGTAAGAATTTTAAGAAGTCCTCATGCACATGCGAATATTATAAAAATTGATAAAGATGAAGCTCTAAAAGTACTCGGAGTAGAAACAATTCTCACATACGAAGATGTTCCCAGAATACCATTCACTAAGGCTGGTCAGGGTTTTCCTGAGCCTTCGCCATACGATTCATTTATTCTTGATAAAAGAGTCAGATACGTTGGAGATGCAGTCGCCATTATAGCTGCAGTTGACGAAGAATCGGCATTTGAAGCAATGAAAAAAATCAAAGTTGAATATGAGATTTTAGATAGTATTCTTTCTCTGGAAGAAGCAATGTCAAAGAAAGTATTAATTCATGATGAGGAAGAAACAAAGGGAATTTACGATAAAAATAAAAATATTGCTGCACATTATGATATGGAAATTGGAAATGTTGACGAAGTTCTCTCTAAAAGCGATGTTGTAGTAAGTAGTACTTATAGGCCAGCTTCACAGCATCATACTGCAATGGAACCTCATATTTCTTACAGCTATTTTGATTCAAACAATAGATTAGTAATTGTTGCTTCCACTCAAGTCCCATTTCATATAAGAAGGGTCATCAGCATGCTCTACGATATTCCAATAAGAAATATCAGAGTTATTAAACCAAGAATAGGTGGAGGATTTGGAGGAAAACAAGCTTATCACACAGAGCAGTATGTAACTGCTGTTACTTTAAAAACCGGGAAACCCGCAAAGCTTATGTTAACTAGAGACGAAGTAAGCAGATGCACTAACATAAGACATGAGTTTATTATTAAAGTTACTGTTGGAGCAAATAAAGATGGAAAATTAAAGGCAATCAAAATGGAAGCAAATTCAAATACAGGAGCTTATGGAGA
>CAZGZM010000056.1:0-11539 GCA_964529955.1 uncultured Thermotogaceae bacterium | reverse complement strand
CAATTAGTTAGTTCCAAAGATATCTATTTGATGTTTAACTATTTATTTTATTTTTTCCGTAGCAATCTTTGTTAAATCTGAAAACGAAACGCTGCTTCTTATTTTTTTAAAAATGAGATTATTCTTAATTTCAGGAGATCTTTTATAAGAACATGAAAAGTTCCAGCTGCGCCAGTAAAGTTAACTCCAGTTTTAATTTAAATTCACAGCATATTTTAAGGTTAAGGTTTTGCGAATTCCTTTTGTCTACTCATCTTACGTATCCTATTTCGGTTTTAAAAATCATATTCTAACATGTAGAATATTTAGAAGTTTCAGATTATTTCTGTATTTTTTCCTAATACTGAAAATATTCTTGAAATAACATAAATCATAATTTTTATTTTTTATAAGTTTATATCGGATAATCTTACAGTTTCTTCGTTTCCTCCAAGAGCATAAATATGTTTTTCAAAGCTAGTTTTTGTCAGAACTATTCCCTTTACGATTATCATTCCAATTATAGCATAAACCTTATTAAGAGAAGATCAGATTACTTTTTTAATGGAATAAATAAAGTGAAAATGATAATATAATTAATTCGAGTAATTTAAAAAAACAGTTTTATGTATTATTTAAATGAAAAAAAATGTTAGATTTATTATTGAGCAAACATTTTATGAACCTGAAGGATCTGGAATTGCAATGAATCTTGCTGGTTAGTTATTTGCTATTCTCAAGGTACAAAGATCTAGGGAATTTTTTATACAAATGATTCAATAGCTCTTCAAACTGAAATTGCTACAAGATCGACTGATCTAAATATTCCATAGGATCTATTGTTTATATCCTTTGATGATTCAACATATGTTTCTTTGTTAATTTTTTCGACATTCGTTTATACAAAGGAGGAATGAAGAATTTGGTAGGAAAGCTGTACAGATGCTTCTTGAAATTTTAAATGGTGAAAAACCTGCGAAAGAAGAGGTTAAAATAAATTTTATATGCAGAAATAGTGTAAAAAATTATAATTTATACACTTTTTCAATCAGTTCTTTCCACATTAATGCCTGAGTGTTTTCAAATACAAAACCCTGAAGTTTTTCATTTAGATAAATGTGAATATCTTTGTTTCCATCCATAATTACAGTTTTAATGTCAACTGGTTTTTCATCAATGAATAACGCTTCTTCAGTGAGTTTCAGCGTTGCTTTCTCACCAGTTTTATTTTTATAAATATCAATCAGATTCGCTGTATCCTTTATTGGTAAATGAACAAGGGTTTTCAACGAATCGTGATATTTCCATAGTTCTTCAATCTTCGGTTTCTCGAGTACAAAACTGCAATTTTCACATTTTATAGTATTCTTTGTTCCCTTTATTTTAAAACTCAGGCACTCAGGACACATCCAAATATATTTTTCTATTCCTCTGTAATCTTTGTATTTTTCTTTTGGAGTTGCTGCATCCATTGAAAGACAAAATTTTATAGCCGCTTGAGGATCATCAAATATTTTTATATCACATTGTATTTTTGATCCTTTAAATTTTTTTGACCACTTAGGCATTGATAAATGATTCCCTTTTACCCTGACAGAGACAATGGGTAATCTGAGAATTTTAATCAATTTATCTGTTCCAGATTTTGGATTTAAAGGTCTTGAATCCCATGTTCTTGTTGCTTCAGGATAAAAACCCATGATATTTCCCTTTCTTGAAAGGTTAATCATGTTTTTCAGAGCACCAGGATCCTTTTCATGCTTTTTAATAGGTATTCCTCCACCTACACTCATCAAAAAGAGGAATCTTTTGAAATAATTTTCGGATACTGAGAACCTGACATATTTATCAAGGGCGTACATGACGAAGGCTGGATCAATAAAATTACCATGATTTGATACTACAACAAAATTTTCATCCGGAATTACTTCTCGACCAGTGATTTTGAATTTGAATAATAATGGTAAAAGAGATTTTCCAAGAATATAGAGTAAAAGGAATGAAATCGATGGAGATCTCCCCTTTATGTATTTTTTATAAGGAATAAAAATCGGAGTGGTCGTTGAAAAATTTTCATATTCTTCTCCAAATTTTTTTCTTAAATATTTTTCCTCATAGTAAGTTTTAATTAAAATAATAAATAGATAAACCAGAAAAACTAATATATCCAGTAAATTAGCATTGATAAGGAACAATCCAAGAAGATAAAATGAATAACCGAAATAAAATGGATGTCTGCACTGAGAATAAACCCCAGACATTACAAGCCTTTTTGGTTTATTAACAAAAAAGGAAAAACCCCAACCATCAAAATATATATCTCCAATAGAAACAACGGTATAGAATACGCCTAAACCCGCAAGAAATAAACCGAGTATACTTAGAGGAGCTGTAGGAAACTGCCATGGAAATAGCTTGTTTGATATCAATATGATAATTAAAGGTATCAGAATTATCAAAAAAGTAAGGGTCAATGAAAATATTAGTCTGTTAAGATAAACTTTTCTTTTTGTTTTTTTGTTTTTATAGACAACCACAAATATTTCTCCATTAAAAAGAAATTATTAATCTCTTAGAATATACCTGTTTCTTTCAATTTTGCATTTGTATTCGACCATTTCTTTCCACATGAGTGCTTTCGTTTTTTTAAAACGGAATCCCTTCATTTGTCTATTGTGATAAATATAAAAATCTGAATATCCATCGATCATCATAAGGTCTACTTCAGTTTTATTACCATTAATGAATAGACCTTTATCATTGAGTTCGAATTTAAATGTCTTTCCAATTATATCTTTACCCCTTATATCAATTCCCTTTGCTTTATCTATGATTACGTTATCTTTGAATTTATCTATTAATAAATCATGATATTTCCATACTGTTTGAACTTCCGATTCTATATCTTCAAAGCCACATCTTGAACAATATATACCATTTTTCTTGCTTTTTAAATGTAGATTTCCACATTTGGGACATGCCCATATATAGTTTTCTACTCCACGGTAATCAGGATAAATAGCCTTTGGGTCACACGCTTTTTTCGAAAGAGAAAAGTCAATGGCTTCTTCTGGAGTATCGATTCTCTCAATTAACATTTTCATGGGAGTTTTATTGAATCCATCCTTCCATCTTGGTTGGTTCATATGTCCTCCATCAATTCTGACAGCTACAATCGGTTTTCTGACCATTTTCATTAGACGCAAAATACCTTCCTTTGCTATGTAAGGTCTCCCATCCCATACTCTTGTTGCTTCGGGAAAGAAGCCGACTATATTTCCCGCTTTAGATATTCTCAAAAGCTTTAATATTGAATCAGCACTGGTATCCCATCTTTTTATAGGTATAGATCCTGTATATTTGAATATGTAGTGAAGCCTATGATAAAAATGATCAGAAGCTGTGAATCTTACATACCTGTTCAATCTGCAAATCATATAGACAGGATCAAAGAAATTAGTATGATTGCTGATAATCAAAAAATCTTCTTCAGGGAGATTTTCTCTTCCGATGATATCTATCTTATAAACGAAAGTTGAAACGAATTTTCCAACTAAAAATAAAATCATCCATACTAAACTAGGACAAACACCAGCATTGTATGCACCAAAGGGTAAAAAGACTGGTGTTTTTTTTATATACTTATCATAATCTTTTCCGAATCTGTTTCTTAATTCTCTTTCTTCTTTGATTACTATTAGAGCTAAAACTCCAAGATATATTAAATAAATTACTAAACCCATTGAAGAAACGTTTAGAAGGAACAATCCGAGAAAATAAAGTGAAAAACCCAGATATAGAGGATGTCTGCAAACTGAATACATTCCATCTTTAACTAGTCGTTTAGTTGGCTTATACTTCAAAGGTAGACCATAACCTCCAAAAAACAGGTCTCCTGTAGCCCAAAAAGAAAACAGCAATCCTAAAACTATTGAAGCTGTTCCTGGAATCAATAACCAATAATTGGGAGTTCCTGAAAAAATAACAGAAGTAAGATAAAGCAACAAAGCAGGAAAAACCAGCCAGTACATAACTATGTTCATTATAATTACAAATATGAGTTTTTTATCAAGGCTATCTTCTCTTTTTAGAATATCTTCATTCAAATAAATCACCTTCATACAAGTTAATAACAGTTAATTATAAAACAAATAATCCATGTATCGAATAAACATTAGTTGTATTTTTTGTGATGCGAATCATATTTACTAAAAAATTATTAATAAATCAATCCTTTAGGCCATCCAAATCACTAATATAAGGTTTAATATCTATAAGAGGAGTTTTGTTTAAAGCATCAATGCCCTCAATGTAAAGAATGTTTTTTTCGATTTTTATTAATTTCACCACAGACATTCCAATGTGATTGGGTCTTCTTGGAGATCGTGTTGAAAAAACACCTCTGATTTCTTTTGATTTTCTAGGGATTAACTGCAAATCAAATTTCTTCATTCTATCTAGGAAGAAGATCAGAATAATATGAGAAGATCGCTCCAGATCTTTCAATCCATCTGCATATTCATCAAGAAGTTCAATTCTTCCTTTAGCTTTCTTCGAAAGATGGACCTGCGAGGAGGTTTCATGATGATCTTCAAATGGAGTGTAAATATATCCAATGGGTTTGAGTTTTATTTCCATATGCAAATACCTCCAACTAATTATATCAAATGATTTTCTAGTACATAAGTTATAATTTTACTAAATAAGCAAAAGGAGATGTTTATCATTCTCACATTGAAATGTTCGAAATGCAAAGGTAAATTATTTAAATATCTGAAGATTGGAAAGGGAGAAGTTCTGAAGTGTTATAAAAGTAAAATAAATGAAAAGTACAATATAGAGGAAAGAGAAGGATATCTCTTTTGTTCAGAATGTGGAAACAAAATAGGGATTGATAAAGGGGACTATTTTTCTATGATTTTAAAATCATTTAAGTATAAGGGAACAAAGGAAAACAAATAAAAGGAAGAATAATATGAATGATTTTAAAATAGTAATGAATAAATTGAAATCATTAGGAACGGGTCAGAATATAAAAATTTATAAAAGACATGGGGCAAAAAAACAGATATATGGAGTGAGTTTTGCTAATTTAAGAAAACTTGCCAGGGAAATAAAGGGAGATGATGAATTAGCAGAAAAATTGTGGTATTCGAATAACGAAGATGCCATGTCATTCTCAACTATTATTGTTAATGGGAAAAAATTCGATTTAGTTAAAGCAGAAAAATGGGTAAAGGCAATAGATTTCTATCCAGTAGCTGACTATTTTGCTAAGGAAGTGCTTTTAAAGTCAGAGCATATAAATAAATAGTAGAAAATTTTTACCTTAGCAAAAATGAATGGAAGGGTAGAATTGGATGGACTTTAATAGCATTGCTTGCAAAAAAATCTGACTTGAATGATGAATTCTTTTTATACAAAGTAGAAATTATTAAGGAAAAAATTCATGAAGAAAAAAACAGATGAAAGAAGCAATGAACAATGCATTGATTGCAATAGGACTTAGAAATGAAAAGTTAAAAAATAAAGCTCTTGATGTTTCTGACATAATTGGGAAAGTCGAAATAGATCATGGTGATACCAGCTGTCAGACCTTTGATTTAAGAGCATATATTCAGAGAGCAGAAAAAAGGAGAATAAAAAAATGAGAATTCCAAGACCTATCAAACCGGGAGATACAATAGGTATTTGTGCTCCATCGTCAGGAGTTACAGGTGAAAAGTTTTTAAAAAAAATAGAATATTCAGAATCTATTTTTAATGAGTTTGGTTTCAATATTAAGGAAACAGAATCTGTAAGGAAAAACAAAAAATGTACCAGTAATACACCTGAAAAAAGACTTGAGGAATTTATGGGGCTTTATAAAGATGACTTAGTAGGAGCAATAATACCACCCTGGGGCGGGGATTTCTTAATGGAGATACTTCCATTGATGGACTTTGATGAAATTTCATCTTTACCTCCAAAGTGGGTGATGGGTTTTTCTGATATAAGTCTTCTGATTTTTGTTTTAACTCTAAAGACGTCTATGGTAACAGCACATGGGCCTAATCTGCTTGATTTTGCTTCAAGGGATGAATCAGTACTTTCTGTAATTAATTTTTTGAAAAATCCTGAGAAAATCATAAAGCAGAAAAATCTGGATTATTACCAGAAAAAATGGCTTGAGCTATCAGAGGATGGATATAATCCCTATGATAAAAGTGAAATAGTGCAATGGAAAACTTTCAAAAATATGTCAGTTGAAATAGGTGGAAGGCTTATCGGAGGATGCTTAGATGTTTTAATAAGTGTTTTTGGAACAACCTATGCTCCTTTAGATAATTTTATAGAAAAAAATAAAGAAGAGGGAATTATATGGTTTTTGGAAAGCTGCGAGATGAATGCTTCGGATATTTACCGATCACTGTGGAGAATGAAAGAGAGTGGATATTTTAATAAATGCAGCGGAATTGTTTATGGAAGAACTGAAGGATACAGTGATACTGGAGATTTTACAAAGATCGATGCCTTTGAGAGAATAAGTAAAGAACTAAAAATTCCTTTTATTTATGATGTGGATATTGGTCATCTTCCTCCTCAGATAACACTTTTCAACGGGGCACTTGCGGAGATAAAAGTCTGTGAAGGGAAGGGCGAAATCATTCAAAAATTGTAGCACTATGAACACAAGCCAGAGGATTTAAACCTCTGGCTTATGTTCATTTATTTAGTAATGGAACTATATTATAAACAGGTTCTTCATAGGGATGAATTCTTTTAATTTCTTTTACTACTTCTTCTATCAGTTCTTTTTTTGATCTGAATTCAACTTTAATTTCTTTCCCATACTGAACTCTGTTTAAACTTCCCTTAAAAGGCTTAGATCCTTCCAATGGTTGCCATGTCCCCTTTACTGTATAATAGGAGGTGCAGTTATCGTACTTTCCAATCTTTGCAGCACCTACCGCATTAATACATTTTCTTAGTTGTTCAACATATTCTTCTGGAATAAATACTTCAAATTTTACAAATTTAAAATCAGGCATTCTCGAGAACTTTTTTTATCTTTTCGATGCCATAATCAAGTTCATCTTTTTTGATAACTAAAGGAGGAGCTAATCTTATTGTTTGACCATGTGTTGCTTTACATAAAACTCCCATTTCCTTCAACTGTTCTGTATATTTTCTTGCTGTACCGTATTCCTTTTTGATTTCGATTCCAACAAATAATCCTTTTCCTCTGATTTCCTTTATTGCAGGACTGTCAATTTTATTTAGTTCATCCATCAAGTATTGTCCAAGTTCTTTTGATCTCTTTGGTAATTCTTCATCTATAAGAACATCAAGAGCTGCTATTCCTACCGCTGCAGCTACAGGATTTCCACCGAATGTTGAACCATGGTCTCCAGGTTTGAGAACATCCATGATTTCATTATCAGTAACAATTGCAGAAACAGGATATGCGCCTCCACTGAGAGCCTTACCCATAACGAGGATATCAGGCCTTATATCTTCATGATAATATGCAAAGAGTTCTCCTGTTCTTCCAAAACCACTTTGTATTTCATCAAGTATAAGTAAAACATTATTTTTCTTGGTGATTTCTCTCACCTTTTTCAAGTATCCTTTATCAGGAGCAATAATTCCACCTTCACCCTGGATAGGTTCAACGATAAAGGCAATGGTATTCTCATTTATAGCTTTTTCAAGTGCTTCAGTATCATTGTAAGGAATTATTTTAAAACCAGGAGTGAATGGTCCAAAACCTTTTTTATATTGTTCTTCAGATGAAAAGCTGATTACAGTTATAGTTCTTCCTGCAAAGTTATTTTCACAAGCGATTATTTCTCCCTTATTTGCTTCTACTCCCTTTTTAAGGTAGCCCCATTTTCTTGCGACTTTAAGAGCAGTTTCTACAGCTTCTGCTCCTGAATTCATAGGCAATGCTTTTTCAAAACCAGTCAATTTACATAATTTTTCAAGAAAATCTCCCATTTTGTCATTGTGGAAAGCACGTGAAGTTAAAGTACATTTTTTTGCCTGTTCTGTCATAGCGTTAACTATTCTTGGATGGCAATGTCCCTGATTAAGTGCAGAATATGCAGCAAGCATATCAAGATACTTATTGCCGTCTACATCCCATACCCAGACACCTTCACCTCTTTCAATTACTACTGGAAGCGGACCATAATTACTTGCGCTCCATTTTTCTGTTTGTTCGATTATTTTTTCAGATCGACTCATTTCCTTACCTCCTTAATAAAAAGACAGAATAATTCTGTTTATTCAAAACAATCATTTCCTAATTAATGAATAAAAAATCAGGAAATGATATCTAGTTTATTTGATTATATCACTTTAAAAAATAGCCTTATATCGATCCTAATTAGACCTATTGACAATGGCTACTGATTATAATTCTTATACGCCTTTATACTTATTTAAAATGATTACTTTGATTTAACAAAACACTTTTTTATAAAAAAAAAAGAGCCCTAAGGCTCTCGAAAATATATATTTTTTTATTTATAATCAGTTTGATAAAATTCCATCAATTATCATTTGTGAAGCTTCTTCTTCTGTAAGTCCTTTAGACATTAGGGTTTCGAGCTGCTCGGAGTTTATTTTTCCTACCGAGGCTTCGTGTGTTATTTCAGAAGTGTTGTTTATAACTTCGAGTTTTGGGATTGTGGTTAATTTTACTTTTTCACCAGCAATTATTTCATCACACTCGATATGCCCTTTGGATCTGTTTCCAATTCCGTAAACTTCGTTTATTACTTCAGCACTGCTTTCATCCTGACCTACAACATATGTCTTAGCCATTCCCGATGAATCTTCGCCTTTTAATCTTATTATTTCAGTTATATTAACTATATCGTTCATTTTTTCTTTAACCTTTGTTTCAGCGTAGGCTTTAGCTCCATCATCCAGATTTATATCCATAAGAACATTCATCTTTCCAACTCTTGTTTCAGTTAAAGAGAATCTGTTATCAAACTTTCCTCTTTTTCCTACATTGATGAAATATTTTGCATTTAAATTTACAAAACCACTGTCATTATGATAATGAACATCTACATAATTTGCTTCAGCCCCTTCATCAAGGGTTATATTTGACACCATGTTGTGATAAATATTTTTAGAGGCAGGAAAGGAACAATGAGAAACGAAGTTGACCTTTGAATTTTTTCCAATTTTAATCTTAAATTCCAAATTTTGTTCTCCAAAATCTTTTAAATATCCAACACAAAGGTGTATTGGTTTTTTAAGTTCAACATCATCATCAATCGAAAGATCCATATAAACATAATTATCCTTGGTCTTGGCTTCGATATTAACTCCTTCAACAGTATTTCTTCCAATCACTTCGTTTCCACTGACTATAATCGAAACGATATCCTTTGATAGAAGATTACTTACATCTCCACCAGACATTTCATATGCCCTAGATATATTTTCCAATTCCTTTGATTTATTTCTTGTCAATGTCATTTTATCACCTCTTCTCCTACAGGTCTGTTTACATGTCCGCATACATCACAGGTTTCCTTATACAGTTTGTTTATTCTAATAGGATTTCCCACATCTCTGATATATCCATTACATAGCAGTAAGGCTTCATCAGCAAGGAGAGATATTTCCTCTCTGTGGGTTATTATTATTACTGTTGAATTACTCTCTTTCAGTTTCTTTATGACGTCTGTTAGCATAGAATTACTCATCATATCTATTCCAGAATCGGGTTCATCGAATATTACTACACGCGGCTTTAAAAGAAGGATTGAAGCTAATTCGATTCTTTTTCTTTCTCCACCACTAAGAGTTTTGTCTACTTTTCTAAAACGATATATACCATTCAAGCCAACAGTTCTTAAAGCATCAATTATTTCTTCATCAGAATAATTATTTTTCCCACCAAGTTTGAGGTATTTTTCTACGGAAATCCCCTTGAATCTTGCAGGTTCCTGGTTGGTAATAGTTATACCCATTTGTGCTCTTTCTACCAGCGATAATTCTGTAATATCTTCATCATCAAAAGAAATCGAACCACCATGATTCTTGAAATAGCCATTCATTCCCATAATAATTTTTACAAAAGTTGATTTTCCTACTCCGTTGTTTCCTAAAATTGCGTAAATTTTTCCAGGTTTGAAATCATATTTTATATTTTTTATTATTTCTTTCTCATCTGTTGAATAACTCAAGTCTTTAATTGTTAACATTTCTCTATTACCTCCCTTAATGTTCCTCTTGCAAAGGTAATTCTACAACAAAAATATAAAGAATTATACCCGACAACATTACTCTTTTATTAAAATAAGAAAAGAAATATTCTTTCTTTACGAAAAAAGCAGAATGGTTAATGGGAATAGAGATTTTAAGATTCAGAAAATATAAAACCATCTTTAAAAATATCCAGACATATCTTAACTATATCAGGATTGTACTTAGTACCAGAATACTTTTTTATTTCCTCGAAGGCAACATCTAGTCCAAGTGCTGGACGATATGGTCTATGAGAACAGATAGCTTCAATCACATCGGCTACTCCTATTATCTGTGATTCCAGATGAATATCTTTTTCTTTCAATCCATTTGGGTAACCACTTCCATCAAGTCTTTCATGATGTTGTAGTATGAAAATAGGTACCGGAGTATCGAATTCCATATCCTTAAGAAGTTCGTAGCCATATTTTGTATGTTCCTGAACCATTGAATATTCAAGATGAGTCAATTTAGCAGCTTTATTCAATACTTGAGTAGGAATATATATCTTTCCATTATCGTGAAGTAGTGAAGCTATTCTTACTCCATCAATTCTTTTTAGAGACAAACCCATTCTTTTTGCAATTTCAATTCCAAGTTCAGCTACCCTTTCCTGGTGACCGGAAGTATATGGATCTCTCAATTCTACAACTCTCTGTAGAGTCTTAATAAAGAGTTCCTGATTGTTTTTAATCTTTTCAAATACTTTTTTTCTTTCAGTTGTATCAGTAAAAACTGTTACAAATTGTCCCTTTTTAGGAGAGTATGCAGCAACTGAGAAATACTTATCAAACTCAATCGAATAGTAATCAATCTGAATAGGTTCTCCAGTAACAGCTACCTTTCCATATGTTTCAATCCAGTGTTTTTCGGTTTTAGGGAGGATGCTTAAAATATTTTTCCCAATAATTTCTTCCTTTTTTAAACCTGTTAATTTTTCAAAGCTGTCGTTTATTTCAAGAAATCTGTAATCAAAGGGATTTCCTTCTTTATCCAATATTATTTCATGTAAAGCAACTCCCTGACTCATTTCAGTAATTAATCTCTTATATTTTTCTTCGCTCTTTTTTATGTTGTCCTGAGCTACCTTTCTTTTAGTAATATCGGTTAAAGATCCTACCAAAGAAACAGTTTTTCCGTTTTCCACAATAGGAGTTTCTCTCACTTCAACCCATACTCTGTGCCCATCTTTGTGAACAAGTTCGAATTCGTATGTTGGTTGTGTTTTTCCAGTTTTTATAGCCCTTTCGGTTAGTTCAATCCCCCTTTGGTTTAGAGGATTATCAGAAAGAAAATCCTTCCATTT
>CAZGZM010000055.1:0-11545 GCA_964529955.1 uncultured Thermotogaceae bacterium | reverse complement strand
GGGACTAGCCTTCGTTTTTTATATTTTAGGTGTAACAGCTGTTTGTATAATAGCTACCATAAGTTTTAACAGTATGAAAATTAATCCGGTTTTTCAATCACCTGGAGCAACTGATGTTGTCAAATTAAGCAATTGGTTTGACGGTATTAAGAATACGAGTATGGATACTGATGTTTATGTTTTTGATAGTGGTGTTGAAGGTGGTTCAATGCTTATATTAGGTGGAACCCATGCAAATGAACCCGCAGCAGCATTATCAGCAATAGTATTAACTGAAAACATAAATGTTTCTATGGGAAAGGTATACATAATTCCATATGCAAATAACAGTGCTATATCTCATAACGATGCAATGGAAGGAGCTCCGGAGTTCTATCACGTTGAGCTACCAGATGGTTCTACAAGAGAATTCAGATTTGGATCAAGAAGGACCAATCCTATAGATCAATGGCCTGATCCTACACTTTATAATCATCAGTCAGGATCTACATTGGGTGGTGGAGAAGTTTCAAATCTTAATAGATGTTATCCTGGAGATCCGAACGGTTATCCAACTGAAAAACTAGCTTATGCGATTGTTCAGTTAGTTAAAAATGAAAGTATAGATATTGTTATTGATATGCATGAATCTTCACCGGAGTACCCAGTTAACGATGCAATCGTTTTCCATCAGGATGCAGCTGAGCTTGCTATAATGGCTCAGATGATGCTGGAAATGGAAGAGGTTCAGATAAGGTTGGAGGAATCTCCTGTTAATTTGAGGGGGTTAAGTCATAGAGAAATTGGAGATGCGACCGATGCAATGGTTTTACTTTTGGAAGTTGCAAATCCCTCGCAGGGTAGACTTCGAGGAAAAACAAATGAAGAATTAGTGGTAACTGGTCTGGACAAATTTTACGTTCAGGCAGCATTGGATGGAAAATTATATGCACCATATGATGAAAATGGTTATCCTATTTCCTTGAGAGTTGCAAGACATATTTCAACAATAAATTCGATAATTCAAGCTTGGGATATGATGTCCGAAAAAATGATAATGATAGATGATTTTCCAGCCTATTCAGACGTTATTAATGATATTGGATCATTTTTAGATGGAAAAGAAGGGTAGTGATGAAATGAAAATGAAAATAATTCCGTTGTTTTTAATTATATTGATGCTTTTTATAGTTTCAGGTTTTTCCAAGGAATTTTATCCTGATATTAGACAGGGATATGGAGTAACAGATATAAAGTGGTTATCAGAATATTTTCCGAAAATAAAGGGAACGAATGTTGACACTCAAGTTTATTTTATGACTGGAGAAGCTACCGGTGCAACTTTTCTCCTAATGGGTGGAACTCATCCTAGGGAGTTAGCTGGAACAGTTTCTGCAGTAACTTTCTTAGAAAATGCAATTGTTAAAACTGGAACAGTAATTGTTATTCCATTTTCGAATATCAGTGCTGCATCTATTCCCGATTTAACTGGTAAAATTTCACATTTTCTTCCAGTTCAAACAAAATCGGGAGAAAGGTATCTTGTTTTTGGGGATAGAAGAACAGATATCAATGATGAAGGAATAGATGACCCTGAAGAATTCGTTCATCCTTCAGGGGTGAGCGTATACAGGGGAAATGAGAGTAGAAATCTTAACAGAAATTATCCAGGAGAAGAAGATGGTAATTTAACTTCTCAACTTGCCTATGCAATTATGAATCTCATAGTTCAGGAAGAGGTTGATTTCAACCTTGATATGCATGAAAGCAGAACTCCTGAAGAATATGCAAAAAGTGGTTCAGATTACAACCTTTCCTATTCTCTAGTCTGTAATCCAAAGGCTCTGGAGATGGGGATACTATCTATGTTGAATTTAGAAATTGAAACTGGAATAAATATTAAATTAGAAGAATCAGCTGTAAATCAGAGAGGATTGAGCCATCTTGAAATAGGAAATAATACTAACAGTCTTTCATTTTTATCAGAAACTCCAAATCCTGCACAGGATAGTTCAAGAGTTAATGCAGATCCTCTCTACGATGAACAATATCCTTTGAAGCATAGAATTGGATTGCAGCTAGAAATAATTCAAATGTTAATGGAGTCTTATAATATGCTCTTCGAAGAGCAGATTGAAGTGGAAAACCTCCCATCATATAACGATCTGATGGAATATGGTTTTGAAGAATATTTAAACTAAAGGAGTAAGGTAAATGAGGAAATTATTAATAATATCAATGGTTTTGATTCTATCAGCACTAACAATGGCAGCGTTCTTCCAACCTGACGTGAGACCTGGGAATGGTGTAACAGGAATTGGATGGCTCTCAGATTATCATGAAGGCTTAAAAGATACAAATTTGGATACACCAATATATTATATGGATAGCGGAGTAGAAGGGGCAACTTTTTTACTCATGGGTGGAACTCACTGCAATGAAATAGCAAGTATGATGACAGCTACAATATTCATTGAAAAAGGAATAGTTACAAAGGGAAGAGTAATTGTCATTCCTTATTCAAATAAAAGTGGAGTTTCTGTTGAAGATACTCGAAATCCTAATATAGATCATTTTTTGCCAATAGAAACAAAATCTGGACCAAGATTTATTGTATATGGTGACAGAAGAACTGATCCTGAAGATCAGATGTATCCTGATCCCGAAATATTTAAACATTATCAGTCAGATTTTACTTTGGATAACGGGGCTGAAGCTAGAAACCTTAACAGGCAATACCCTGGAGTTGCTGACGGAAACCCAACTCAGCAGCTTGCTTATGCCATTGTTCAATTAATTAAAAATGAAGAAGTTAATTTTAATTTAGATATGCATGAATCTGATCCTCCAGGATTCGTTTACCAGGATAACGGAGGAAATGATTATGCTAGTGGAAGACTTGCATATATGCTAGTATGTAATCCTGATGAAACAGCTATGGAAATTGGGGCAATTGCAGCGATGGAAGTTGAAATGTACGATTTGCCGATTAAACTAGACCAGTCCAATCCTGCATTTAGAGGTTTGAGTCATCTAGAAATCGGAGATTATACAGATAGTCTTTCTTTCTTAAGCGAGAGTCCAAATCCTGGAATGTCGCAACAGGAATTTCCAGATGTCCTTTATGATGAAGATTTTCCGTTAAAACACAGAATTGGCTGGAACTTGACGGTAATCTCCTCACTCATAGACGGTTATAATATGATGTTCGGAGATTCAATAGGAATTAGTAATCTTCCTGATTATTATGAGATTATGGAAATCGGATTTGAAGAATATTTAAACTAAGGGGTGAGAGAGATTTATACACCTGAACTATTTTATTTCATACTTATGCTTGGAACGTTTATTATCCTGGCTGCAATAAAAATACCTATCGGTGTTTCTCTTATGTTTTCAGCTCTTGCTGGAGCAATTGCGTTTGGAGAATTCTTCCCAATCAGACATCTTGTTGAGGGAGCATTTGGTTATATAGATACTATGTTGATTATTGCTACAGCTATGATATTTATGGCTGCAATAAAGCACTCAGGGTTATTGGATACATTAGCTAAGAAAATGGCAACAAGTTTAAAGAATAAACCGACTTTATTACTAGTATTAATGACCTTTTTTATAATGATAGCTGGAATGATAACTGGATCATCAACTGCTACAGTTTTAACAACCGGTGCTATTTCATACCCTGTTTTAAAGAGTATGGGCTTGAATAAAAGAAGAGCTGGAGCGATTATAGCTATGGCCGGTATATATGGGATGATAGCTCCCCCTGTTAATCTTCCTGCTATGATAATCGGGCAGGGAGTAGATATGCCGTACATTGGATTTACTACACCATTATTACTTTTAACTTTTCCTCTTGCAATCGTATCTTCTTTGGTTATTGCAGGAAGAAAGCTAAAACCAGTCAATGTTGAAGAATTAAATATTGAGGATGTTCCAAAATCCAACTTTATGATATATCTTCCTGGAATTGTAATGATTATATTAATGGTTCTGGAAAATATGGGGGTTTTCTCTCTTGGATTACCATTGATTTTCATGATATCAGCTATAATTGCAAGTTTTACAGGAAGAAAGGGAAGTATATTCAAAACCTCTGTTGAAGCTATGAAGGATTCTCTGGGTATTTTGTCAATTTTAGCTGGAGTTGGAATGTTTATACAAATCATGACTCTCAATGGAGTTAGAGGTATGATAGTTGCATTCTTAAATGGAATGCCATCTGAAATACTTCTCATTGGAATCGCTATTGGAATTCCTTTATTTGGAGCAGTATCATCATATGGTTCAGCTTCAGTTCTTGGTGTTCCTTTCTTATTGGCATTCCTAGGTGGTAACGATATTGTTGTTTGTTCTGCACTTTCATTACTGGCAGGATTAGGTGATATGGTTCCTCCTACAGCATTAGCTGGAATATTTGCAGCTCATATAGTTGGTGAAAAGAATTATTTCAAAGTATGGGCTTCGGGGTTACCATCATTTTTTATAACTATGGTTTATGCAACTTTAGTTATTGCGAATTCAAAATCCTTTGGAAGATTTGTCGAAGGAAATTTATTTTATCCAATATTTTTCATTGGGTTAGCAATCCTATTTGTTCTTTTCATATTATTAGATAAGTTCAAAATAAGGAGGCTGACAGCATGATTATGACTGCTATATATATAATAATTACTATTTTTTTAGCAGGGATTCTTCTCTATACAACGATTAAACATGCAAAAAAATGGGAATGGGTAATGAGTGCTATGATAATAATTCCCTTAATCTTGAGGATACTCTTAATAAAATAAAAAAGAGAGGATTTATTCCTCTCTTTTCTTTCTTATAATGTAATTTTCTTTAATTGGAATACCAAGATCAATTTTTATAATCTTCATGGGATTAGGGGCCACAGTTATTTCTTTTCCATCTTCATCGTACATTTTTTTAATGGTTGTTTGAATAGAATGTTGTAAATCGTAGCCCATAATTTCCACCTCATCTCCTGTAAACATCCTATATCTCTGCTGTACCAGGGATAATTTATTTTTTTTATCATAATCTTTTCCAATCCCACAAAAGAGATAATCTCTTATATAGTTGCTGTTATCGTATCTCTGGTCGTCTTTATTTGGTCTGTTAAAATAAAAACCGGTTGTAAAATCTCTATGAGTCGCTTTTTTCAATTCTTTCATCCATTCAGGATCAAACTTCCAATTTTCAGGATTTTTATAATATTCATCAATTGCTCTTCTGTATGCTCCTATTACAGTCGCTATATAGAGAGTTGATTTCATTCTTCCTTCAATTTTCAGACTGTTAATTCCCGATTCAATTAATTGAGGAATGTACTCTATCATGCATAAATCCTTGGAATTGAAAAAGTATGTTCCCCTATCATCTTCGGTAACTGGAAAATATTGTCCTGGTCTGGTTTCTTCAACGAGAGAATATTTCCATCTGCATGGATGTTTGCACTCGCCTCTGTTGGCATCCTTCTGAAGAAGAAAATTACTTATCAAACATCTACCTGAGTAGGATATACACATTGCTCCATGAACAAAGGCTTCAATTTGAATTTTTTCATTAAGTTCTTCACTGAATTTTCTTATTTCTTCGAAATTCAATTCCCTTGCGATAACCACTCTTTTTACTCCGACTTTTTGCCAGAAAAGAGCAGATAAATAATTAGTTGTATTTGACTGAGTACTAAGATGTATTTCAACTTCCGGAGCAATCTCCTGAGCTAATTGTATTATTGCCGGGTCGGATATGATAAATCCATCTACATTTATATCCTTTAAATAGGATATGTAATCATCGAGTCCCTCTAAGTCTTCATTGTGAGCGAATATATTAATAGTTATATAGACCTTTTTGTTTAAATTGTGAGCGAAATCTACTCCTTCTTTAATTTGTTCTAGAGAGAAATTCTTTGCAGCAGCACGGAGTCCATATTTTTCTCCTCCAAGATAAACAGCATCCGCACCATAAATGAAAGCGAATTTTAGTCTTTCGAGATCTCCTGCGGGTGCCAATAATTCTACTTTTTTCAATTTATATTATTCTCCTTAAATATTTTTTTTAGGTATTTTCTTCATTTTTAAATCTGGATAAGTAGGGATGCCATTTAAAAATAAATTAGGAGCTTCCCCTTTTATAAGAGGTCTAACATATTTTATAAATTCATCTGTAACGCTCATATTGTCATTGCCAATGAATTCGGAAGGCATTTTTTTTGTTTCGCCTGCAATTCCCTCAAGATCAACAGGTTCATAATGTGATAAATAAGGACTATCATAATCTCTTATAATAGCAACCATTTTATCTGTTAAACCCATTTCTGTAGAGTACATCACAGCGGCTGCTCCAACCTGAGAAGCTTCCTGCCAATCAGAAAAACTCGCTATATGTCTCGAAGATCTTTGTAGATAATCAGGTAGTGATACATGAACTTTCTTTCCCAGATTGGTTTTTATTATTTTTTCGAGATAAATTCCTACCTTTCCAAGCTGTACATTTCCAAATTCATCTACAAAATCAGAAGTGGAAATGAATTTACCATCGTTTCCTATTAGAGCTTCAGAAGCAATAATTGCACAGAAGCCATCATCTATCAAAGAATATTCAACCTTTTTAAGAAATTTATCTTGATCAAAGGGGACTTCTGGAATCAAAATTATTTCTGGAGTTTCTTCTCCGTTTATACCTGCAAGTGCACCAGAAGCAGCTAACCAACCTGCATTTCTTCCCATTGACTCAAGAATGAATACCTGAGTAGAACTGGTGTGCATCGATTTTAAATCTTTTGTAGCTTCCAGCATGGCAGTTGCTGTAAACTTTGCTGCGGATCCAAATCCAGGACAGTGGTCAGTTTTCATCAAGTCGTTATCGACTGTTTTTGGGATTCCGATTACCTTGAGATCGTACCCAATCTCCTTTGCCTTCTTTGCAATTGAATGAGCGGTTTCCATTGAATCATTACCGCCGTTATAATAGAAATATCCAATATTATTGACAAAAAATACTTTAAAGATTTTATTGTAATCTTCCTCTGAGAGTTTTCTTCTACATGAACCAAAGATAGCTCCGGGAGAATAAGAAATTTTTTCTATTTCTCTAGGATCTTCAGATGTTAAGTCAACTATATTTTGCTTAATAATTCCATCTATTCCGTTTAATGCTCCAAAAATCAAATTTATTTTATCACTTGAAATAGCAGCTCTTATTGTTCCAGAAGCTGAACTATTTATTACTGGTGTTACTCCACCCGATTGTCCATAAATAGCATTTTTCTTCATTTACCCTCACCTCAAGATATTATTTGATATGATTCAAAGAATTATAACAAAAAAAAACAATCATATTTTGAAAACTGTTACTCCAAATATAACAATTGTTGAAATATATTATGCTTAATAACTCTATTCTCACATACTGATATTTGCTACATGATATAATTAAACAACTTTACGGAGGTATAATATATGATTTTTACATTAACTTTAAATCCAGCTCTTGATAGATTTTTATATGTTGATAAATTGATTCAGGATGATACAGTAAGAGTGAAAAAAATTAAAGATTATCCTGCAGGTAAAGGTATAGATGTTTCGAGAGTTATAAATGAATTAAAGGGACATACTGTAGCAATAACTATTGTTGGTGGAAATAACGGGAACAGACTTCTTCAAATGCTAGATGAGGAAGGTGTGGTATACACTAATGTAATTGTTGATGAAGAAACCCGAATGAATATTTTAATTCAGGAAAAAGAAAAGCAGTATAGAATGAGTATGAAGGGTCCAAATGTTAAGCAGATAGATCAAAACAAAATAATCAAGACAATTGATATGCTTGTTAGAGAAAATGATACTGTTGTATTGACAGGAACTCCACCAGGAGGCTATAAGAGTACAGTTTACAAAGATTTAATCAAAAGATTAAGAGAAAGAAGAATTTTTACTTATTTGGATTCAGATAAAGAGGCCTTTAGATTAGGAATCGAAGCTTCACCCACAGGCATTAAACCAAATAAACATGAAATGCAGAGACTTCTGACCAGAGAATTAAATTCGTTAGATGATTATAAAAAAGCCTGTATAGAAATATTTAATAAATTCAATGTTCCCGAAATTCTATTAACTTTGGGTTCTGAAGGGGCATTATGTTATATAAACTGTGAATTTTACAGTGTCTCTATTCCCGAAGTGAAGGTTAAAAGCGCTGTTGGCGCTGGAGATTCTTTTCTTGCAGGATTTGTTCTCGGAAAGGAACTCAAGCTTAGCATAGAAGAGTCTTTAAAACTTGCAGCGGCATCCAGCACAGCTACAGTTACTACACCTGGAACAGAGTTATGTAAGTTGGAAAAAGTGTTAGAATTAAAAAGAGAAGTAAATGTAAAGGTATTACAGGAGGACTAAATGATTTTAAAATGTATTCCAGTTTTTTCTCCAAGACCATGGGGAGATAAAAAGATTAATGAAGAGTATAAAGTAAAGTCCAAAGACCCAATAGGAGAAATCTGGTTTGTTTCAGATGTTGAAAATATGGAAACAAGATTAAAGGATATTAATTCACATAAGGAATATAAGTTGAAGGATTTTAAAAAATATTTTTCTTCTGATAAAATAGATAAATTTCCTCTTTTGATAAAGTACATTTCTGCAAAGGAATGGCTTTCTCTACAGGTACATCCTGATGATAAACTTGCAAAGAAACTTGAAGATGAAAACTGGGGAAAGAATGAATGTTGGTATTTTTTGAATGATAGCCAAATTGCCGGAGGGCTAAAAAAGGGATTTAACAAACCCCTGAAGGATATAAAGAAGGAAGATCTAGACTTTTATAAATTAAAAAGAGATGATTTTACATATATTCAGGCAGGTACTATTCATGCCATAGGACCAGATACAGAGTTAATTGAAATCCAGCAGGCTTCAGATTTAACCTATAGACTGTATGATTGGGATAGAGGAAGAGAGCTTCATTTAGAAAAGGGTGAAATAGCCTTGAAGAAAGATATGAAGGTAGATTTCCAGGAAGGCTTTAAAAGTTTCAGCTGCGATTATTTCTATATAGAAAAAACAATTTCTCCAGAGGGAACAGGAATATTTATCCAGTTATCTGAAAGACCGGAGGTCTTTTTAATTATTGAAGACAAAATAGAGTCCAAGGAGGAAGGATTATGGGTAAAAAGTGGAAAGTTCTGGAAATAATAATTTTAATGCTTTTCGTTTCTACCGGCTTTTCCTTTTCAAACGATGATTTTCTTAATGCTCTTCTTGATACAGATATGGAGAACAATCTTCTTCTCAATGTAGATGATTCTTCAAATTGGCAGGCTTCTTATGCGATTATAAATTCATTTTTATACAAGGATACTTTAGATAGGAAGTATGAGAGAAGGTATTACAAAGCTTCTGAAAAGGTAAATGAGGATGATTTATCAGAGAAGATGAGGAAAATTTTTGGATTATCAGAGCAATTTATGAAATCTCCAGTTAAAACAATTGGTGAAATAGAATCGATTGAGAATAGAGATGATCTCATAAACGCATATTTTCTACATGTTTTATTTCAGGATTGGAAATATACAAAGGATCCTGTAACAGCGAAAAAATTAGTTGCAATATCACAAAATCTTTATGAAACTTATCCCGATTCATTGTTTCCCCTGTATGTTCTCTTGTATTACAATACAAATTCTACCTTTGGTTCTAAATCAGAAATAGAGATTATAAAGAAAGATGTCTTAGATAATGAAATCGAAGAACTCTATTCAGAATTATTGAAAGCAGAATATAATCTGGGAAATTATAATGAAGTTCTTGAAGTATTTTCGTATCTTCTTGAGGATGAAACAGATTTTAATGAACTGAAAACCCTTAATGGAATATCTCTTTATCGATTGGGAGAAAATGAAGAATCTGAAAAGATTTTAAAAGAGGTGGATCCTTCGAGTGTAAATAACAAACTTGTATCGATACTGTACGAAGTTTTAGGCAATATTTACTATAATACGGAAGATTTTTCTATGGCTATTGAATATTTTAATGATTCATTAACTTATAATCCTGCCAATTATAATTCTTTAAAAAATCTTGGTCTTTCTCATTATTATTATGAAGATGGAGATAAAGATCTTTCTAGATATTATCTTCAGGTTAATGATTACGAACAATCATCTGAAGAGGTTAAGAATGCTCTGAAGGAACTCAGATTTGATCACGTTTTTGATATATTTATTAAAAGAATTTTACCAATTATTGCCGCTGTTATTGCAGCGCTCTTTCTGTTAGAATATATCCATAAAAGAAAACAAAAAAAAGAGAGGGAAAATTTATTAAAAAATGCAAATAAAAATACTTGATAAAGGTTTTGTAAGATTTATAGAAATGCTCGGAGATGATACGTCAGCTGTACAGGCTGCAAGGGTTAGTTATGGTAAAGGTTTAACAAATATAACAAGAGATAAGAAACTACTTTTTTATTTGATTGAACACGATCATCATACACCCTTTGAGCATATTGTATTTAAGTTCCACGTTAAAACACCAATCTTTGTTATGAGACAGTGGATAAGACATAGAATTTCTTCGGTTAATGAGAGAAGTGGAAGATACACTGAATTTAATGAAGAATGGTACATACCAGAAAAAATTAGAACGGATGATAATGTTAATCTTCAGGGATCTAATTTTTCTTCGGATGAAAAATTGAATTCCCAGGGAGTACAAAAAATAGAGGAATCCATTGAAAGATCCTTTGAAGAATATAAAAAATTAAGAGAAATGGGAGTTGCTAAGGAACTTGCAAGAATAGTTTTGCCTGTTGCCATGTATACTGAATTCTATTGGACGGTAAATGTGCGCAGTCTGATGAATTTTATTAATTTAAGAGCAGACGGCCATGCTCAATTTGAAATCAGAGAGTATGCTAAAGCTATTGCTAGAATATTTGAAGAGAAATGCCCAAATACATATGAAGCTTTTTTAAAGTTTTATTATAAGGGAAATATTTTAAAGGGAGCTGAATAAATTGAAACTAACCGAAGTAATAGATTATTTAGGTTGTAAAGTTTTATGCGAAACTCCGGATTTTAATGACATAAATATTGAGTCTGTTGGAACAGCAGATTTAATGAGTGATGTATTGGTTTTTGGAAAACCCGGTATGCTGCTTATAACTGGATTAAACTCTCCACAATGTGTTAGAACTGCTTCAGTTGTAGGTGCTTCAGCTGTTTTGATTGTAAGGAAACTCAGCGTTCAAGAGGCAACTATTCAACTTGCAGAAGCTTTAGAGGTTCCCCTTATATATTTGAATTCCTCTACATATAAAACATGCGGTGAATTATACAAAATCGGTTTGCAAGATTCGAGGGGTGATTCCTTATAAGGATGGACAAAGATGTAAACTTCTATTTTGAAAAATTTCATAAATTCTTTTCCCACATAAAAGCCAGGGACATAATGAAAAAGGATGTTGTCTTTTTAACAAAGGGCCATACTCTTTGGCAGGCAAAGGAATTGATGAGAATTAAGAAAATATCTGGAGTTCCAGTTCTTAACAATAAAGG
>CAZGZM010000054.1:4064-11831 GCA_964529955.1 uncultured Thermotogaceae bacterium | reverse complement strand
CTCTTATTCTCTATATAATTTTAGGTTCACCTTATGATAAGATGTGGATGCTTAAGGATACTTTCAATGGTGAGTTAAATGTAGCTTCTTATTTCGTAACTTTAATTTCCTTTACAGCTTCATGGCAATATTATTTTTTAGTTCTTATTTTTGCTTTTCAGGCTTTCGGAAATATTTTTAGAAATATTCCAATAAAAACACTTGAAAAAATAACAAAAATAGCTTTATATTTACATATTATAGAAATGATTCTTATTTCTTTATTTCTGTGGATAGCTAATCCTATGAAATTCAATTTGTTTATAGTTGGAGGTTTTATAAGTCCCAATCCAATTTTCTGGTTTTTTCCGTTTATCTGGGCATATACAATTGGAAGTAAAAAAGGAAAACTTCCCTGGGAAGAAATCCGCAAAAAAGATTATTTTTTTGGAATATTCTTTTTTTTAATAAGCGTTTTTGAAGTGACATTTCTCGGTAATAAGTGGAATACATTTTATCTGATAGATCAATTTACACTATTTAGTTTCTTTTTGAATATTTATGCTTTAAAATTTGTTGGAAGAATTGCTGGAAAAATTAATGTAAGAAAGCATAGACGGAATGGAAAATTTTTCATGACTTATGGAATCTATTCATTTATCGTTTATATGGTTCATATGCCCTATGAATGGTTTTTATTTCTCGGATTGCAAAATATTACCGGATTTAAATTTCCCTATGTTATTCAAGTTTTGTTGCTGATAGGTTTCGGATTTGGTTTTTCAACCCTTGTTATTACAATTTCAAAATCGATACCAAAAAAAATAAGACGGCTTATTATGGGCTTTTGATATCCCTTTCAATTTCAATTCTATTCTTTCTCTTTACTGACTCTCTTTTAAAAACAATGATTATTCCTGCAAAGACAAATAAACATCCAATTAAGAAGAATATTCCTGGTTTAGTTTTGAAAACAAAAATTTCAGCAATAAATGTGAATATGGGAATTGTATAAATCCAGAGATTAGCTGTTTTGCCTCCAAATAATTTTATTCCATTACCCCACATTATATAACCTAAAGCAGAACATAAAACTCCTAAAAACAAAATACTCCAGATTACATCTGAATTTATATTTACCTTTTCTCCTCTGACTAAATCGAAAATACAAAATGGTATGAGAAAAATAGTTCCCCATTTTATTAACTCGAAATTAGCAGCTATGAATTTGTTATGTATTTTTTCAAAGTAAAATGTATAAAAAACCCAGGTACATGCAGATAGTAAAGCTAAGATATTCCCAAGAAAACTTGAAGCAATTGAGAAAAAACCGTTAAAGATTACAAAGCCAATTCCTATTAATGCAAAAAAAGCACCTAAATATTCCGACATATCAAATCTTTTAGATTTTATATCATAGAATAAAAGGGTTAAAATTGGGGCCGTTGAGACGATTAATGACACTTCGGATGCAGAAGTTATTTTAAGAGCGTTGTTTTCAAAAAGAAAATACAGGGTAACTCCACATGCTCCCGCAATCATTGAATAAAGCTTCTCTTTTTTTTCTAATTTTTTCCCACTTTTTACCTTGAAGGGTAAAAGAATAATCAAAGCTATAGCAAATCTCAAAAAAGCTATTATGGATGGAGTAACATTTACAACAGCTGCTTTAGTGAATAAAAATGATATCCCCCATAATATTGCAGTGGTTGTTAATAGAATAGCCCCAATTAATTTATTCATACTCTTTTATAGGGAGAATACTCTATCTCTGATCTTTTAATTTGAGGTTTTAAAATAAAAAATTCATGAGGTTTAAAGTCTATTTCTATACCGCCAACAACTGAATTGAATTCTTTTTCAGATAATAAATCTGTAAATTTTGTTCCATTCATAAGGTAACCTTCATTTACATAAAATTTCACAGATTCTTTTTTGTCACCAAAGTTAATAGCAAATATTATTAAGTCTTCTATATTTTCCGTGAATCTTTTAAAAACCATTACATTTTCAGAATTTTGAGGGAGAACTTTAAAATCACCGTATGAAATCGCTTTATTATTAGCCTTTATTTTATTTAGATTTTTGAAAAGGTAATATCTGTCCTTTTTATCATCAACTTTATTCCATTCCATGGGGCCTCTATTTTCGGGATCATCTCCTCCCTTCATTTCTATTTCTTCTCCATAATATATCATTGGATTTCCAACAAAGGCGTACTGCATTAATATTGCTAAAGATGTTTCCTTTTCGTTATTGAATATATTTGATAATCTCGGAACATCATGAGAAGAGAGGATATTCCAGCATTTCTGAAGGTAATCTATTCCACATATATCAACCATTTCAGTGAATATTTTCGATGCATTATAAGCTGATATTTTCCCCTTTATAATATCTTCTATTAAAAATTTGAAGGAATAATTCATCAAACCATCAATTTTTCCTTCTTTATTCCAATTTTCGGGGAAGTTCCAGATCTCTCCAATAATAATCGCATCTTTTTTTATTTTTCTTGCTGCCTCTGAAATTATACTTAGATATTTCGGCCCTATATCAAATGCAACATCCAATCTCCAACCATCAGCTCCAAGGATAAGCCATTTTTTTAAAACAGAGTTTTCAGCTGTAAAAAGGACTTCCCTTAATTTTTCATTTTCTAAGTTCAATTCCGGTAGGTTTTTTGCGTTGTACCAACTCAGATAATCATTGTTTGTAAAGTAGAAAAAATCTCGGTATGGTGAGCTGGGATCATTATATGCTCCTCCTTTGAAGAAATTACTTTTATTAAACCATTTCGATGAAGCTCCTATATGATTAAATACTCCATCTATTATTATTTTCATGTTTTCTTCATGAACCTTTTCACATAACTCTTTAAAATCATCTTCGTTCCCAAAAGCAGGATCGATTGAAAAATAGTCAATGGTATCGTATTTATGATTTGTATGAGCAAAGAATATCGGTGTTAGATAAATTGTATTTACTCCAAGTTCTTTAATGTAATCTAACTTATTAATTATTCCTCTGATATCTCCTCCAGTAAAATGATATTGATGACTTCCATCTTTTGTATGTGTCGGCTTGAAGTCCCAGGGTTCTACTTTTTGACCCTTAAGGGTATATTTATTGACTTTTTCATATACAGAATCTTTCATACCAATATTATATCTGTCAGGAAATATCTGATAAATAATTGCTTCTTTCTTCCAATCTTTCATATGTAATTTCTCCTTGTCAATTTAATTTTGTTGCTTTAATATATGATAAATATAAGTATCCTAGAAAAATGTTTTTCTCTATAGACCAAAGATCTACCGCACTATATTTACATTCCACAGCTGAATCTATTATATTATTTAATGTCCACAGTGTAATTTCGTATATTTGCATCAATCCTCTGGAATAAATGAATTCATTATCATTAATTATGCTTCTTTCTTCTACTAAGGCATAGGGATTAAAACCAGATTCATATAGAATAATTGACAATACCAGATCCGGTTCAATTGAAGAAAAATCAAGAAGGATATCTTCGTTGTTTATAAAAACATCGAATTTTAAATTTGAAACTTCTTCCAAAGATAAAATTATCTGGTCTATAAGCTTTTTTTTGAAAAAGGGAGACTTATTATTAATGTTAGCATTTTCAATAACGTATTCAATTTTTTCTATCAAAAAAGGATTTAATTCTTTTGGTTTTTCAGAAAAGTCTGTTATGCATTCATTTTTTGAAAATAGAATATTATCTTCAACATCATGCGTTTTAGTTACTTGAGGTATATTTACAACATTTTCAATCCCTGAAAAAAATTTGTAATTTTCCCATATTTTATCCTCATAAATATAATTTTCGATATTAGATACAGCTTCTAAATCTGCATTTGGACCATAGTTGTACAGAATAGAAATATCTTTAATATATTTTTCCTTTCCTGTATATATGAAAACACTTATGATTGTTGGAACTGCAATTAACAATAAATATAAAAAAATAATCAGTTTTGTATTCATATAGGATAATTAGTATAATTTCCATTTTCTCCGTAAAAAATTTCATTTATCCCAATTTTTTTCAAAAATTCAGCTGCCTTTTCAGAGCCTTCTCCTATGGTTCTTATAGTATGAGAATCAGATCCGATTGAGAAATATTTTCCTCCTAATTCAATATATCTTTTAATGATCCATAATTTTGGCTGCTGTTCTTTAAATGGCATTCTCCACCCTGCGGTATTTATTTCCAGCCCTAAATTAAATTTTACTATTTTTCTAAGTAGTTCATCAACCAGATACCTGTATTTACATGGCAGTTCGGGATTTCCATCTAAATACCTTTTCATTAGATCAAGGTGAGTATAAAATCCGATTTGCTCTATATCCTTTACAGCTTCCACCGCTTCTTCAAGATACAGTTTCCAGGTTAAATCATTGTCTCTAGGCATTTCAGTAAATTTTGTTTTGGTATGGTGCACTGAATAAAGAACAAAATCATATTTATCATGAAGTGGTTCATCTACAAATGACTGAATTCCAAATTCAATTGATTTTAAAACTTTTATATCTTTCTCATTCCTTTTATAGAAATCTAAAGTATTATTATATTCTTTCAGATCAGCAATTTTATTATTTAAATATGGACCAGGTACCAAATCGTAGTGATCACTGATTGCAATTATGCTGACTTTTTTAATTTTTGCCTGGTTTATTATTTCTTCTACGGTGTTTTTCCCATCGGGTGAAAAATTTGAATGAATATGTAAATCGACCATATTATCTCCTTATAGTTTTTTTCATAAAACCTTTTATATTTTTGACCTTTAATAAATCTGAAATTAATAAATATATTATGATTGAACTTATTATATTTAGTATTAAACCAACTGAATTATCCATTACGTAGCATTTAAATAAATGCATGTAAATACCTATAATTGAAGAGCAAATAAAAATTTTAAATATTTGATAGATAAATGAAGTTTCAATTTTATATTTTTTTATAGTAATTATTAAAACTATTACAAAACCCAATGCTCCAGCTATAGAAGTTGCAAGAGCGATACCAATAGGACCCAGAGCATATCCCAATAATATATCCAGAACAATATTACTTCCTACCATTAAAAAGGAAACAATTGTAGGAATTAAAGGTTTTTTCTCAGCAAAAAATGATTTGCTTAAAACATTATAACCGCTGTAAAAGATTAAACCAGCTGCAAATCCAATCAAAATTAAATTTACTTTTATAGTGTCCTCGGGTGTAAATTTTCCTCTTTCAAATAAAAGAACAATAATATCCTTTCCTAATAAAAAAAGAGCAGCTGTACTTGGAAGTATATAAAAAAACATTGTTCCAGTTGCCTCCCAAATAACTTTCCCTGCTTCTACTATCTTTTTCTTACTAATTAATTCTGACATTTTAGGAAATGCAACTGTAGCGGCAGCAACTCCAAATATTCCCAAAGGCAACTGATATAATCTCATGGCTACTTGAAGGGATGAAACCACTCCTACTCCTAAATCTGTTCCTACTTTTACGTCAATAAGGCTATTTATTTGGTTTATTGCCGGAGTTATTGATGAAATTAGAAAAAAGGGAAGAAATTTTTTTATAACAGAAAAGTTGAATGCAAACCTGTATTTATATCTAACCTTTCTTCTGGTATAAAAAACAAGAAGAATCAACTGCAATAATCCTCCGGTAATAAATCCAATAGTAGGTCCTAAAATTGCGGGATTAAGATACTTTGAAAGAAATATACCGGTAATTGTTGATAGATTTATTATTAAAGGCGAAAGGGCTGGTATGAAAAAGTATTTAAAACTGTTTAATATACTGTAATATATAGCCCAAAGTGATATCAGTAAAACAAAGGGGAATGTTATTTTAATCAATTGAGAAGTAAGATTAATTACTTCAATATCATATGACCCTGAAAAAGCATTCGCAATTGATTGCGAAAAGGTTATTCCGAATATGGTGGTTACTATTGTTAAAATAGACATAAGAGTTATTATTGTAGATGCAAATTCTGAAGATTTTTTCGAAAGTGATGCTTTTTGATCTTTTACTTCCAGATTTTCATTGAACATTGGAACAAATGCAAGTTGCATAGCTCCTTCAGCAAATATTTTTCTTAGAAAAAAAGGAATTAAGATTGCAATGAGATATGCATCATATTGGCTTGAGATACCAAATATATATGTGAAGGACATATCTCTTAATAAACCAGTTATTCTTGATAAAAAAGTTGCAGCAGCAAATATTATTGTTCCAGTTCCCAAACTCAATAAATCATTCCCCTTAGATATTCAGTTTATAATAGCATAAAAAAAGGCGATAAACATCGCCTTCTTAATGAGATACGTCTTTATTAGGAGGTTCTAAACCCTTTATTTGTATATTATTCTTTTGAGCATAATCCCAAAGAGCAGCATGAACTGCTTCTTCTGCCAGAACGGAACAGTGAAGTTTTATTGAAGGTAAACCGTCTAAAGCTTCAACTACCGCTTTATTTGTTATTTCTAAAGCTTCCTGTATTGTTTTTCCAATTACCATTTGGGTTGCCATGCTACTGGTAGCAATCGCTGCTCCACAACCAAATGTTTTAAATTTAGCATCTTTAATTAATCCGTTTTCTATTTTTAAATAAACTTTCATTATATCCCCGCATTTGGCATTTCCAACTTCGCCAACACCGCTAGCATCCTCAATTTCACCGACATTCTTGGGATTCATAAAGTTCTCTAATACTTTTTTACTATACATTAATATCCCTTCTTTCTTTTAGAAAATCCTCATATAATGGAGACATTTCCCTTAACCTTTTAACTATTCCAGGAAGTACCTGTAAAAGATATTGGATTTCTTCAATTTTGTTTTCATAACCTAGAGTTATTCTAAGCGAACCGTGAGCAACTTCGTGAGTTAATCCTATTGATAGGAGAACATGTGAAGGATCTAGTGATCCTGAAGTGCATGCTGAACCACTTGATGCAGCAATACCCTTCATATTAAGCATCAGTAATAATGATTCACCTTCAATAAATCTGAATGAGAAGTTCACATTATTTGGAAGTCGTTTTATTGGGTCACCGTTTAGTTTTACATATGGAATTTTTTCTTTTATTCCCTCTATGATTCTATCACTTAAAAATTTTATTTTTTCATTCTTTTCAATCATATTTTCATATGATAATGACATTGCTTCAGCCATTCCAACTATTTCTGGAACATTTTCAGTTCCAGCTCTTCTGTTTTTTTCCTGGGTACCACCATGAAAAAAATTATCGATTTTTGTACCCTTTTTTATATATAAAGCCCCAATACCCTTTGGACCATTGAATTTATGAGCTGAAATACTCAATAGATCAATATTTGATTCCTTTA
Organism: uncultured Thermotogaceae bacterium; assembly: GCA_964529955.1. Classification (GTDB taxonomy): domain Bacteria; phylum Thermotogota; class Thermotogae; order Petrotogales; family Kosmotogaceae; genus JASGMR01. The sequence goes on along the minus strand of CAZGZM010000054.1, from coordinate 4,465 downwards.
AATTGAGTTCAATCTGACCAATTGCTTGTACTGCATCAGTGTGAAATATAACTCTCTTTTCATTACATATTTTTGATATTTCTTGAATCGGTTGTATCGTACCAATTTCATTGTTTGCATACATTACTGAAACAAGAGTTGTTTCATCTGTAATTGCTTTTTTAAGTTCATCGATCTTAATAAATCCCATTTCATTTACAGGGAGATAAGATACTTTGAAACCCAGCTTGGATAAATATTCAAAAGTATGTAAAACCGCATGGTGTTCTATTGAAGATGTAATAATATGGGTCCCTTTATTCTTATTGGCGAATGCAGTTCCTATAATAGCCCAGTTATCTGATTCTGTTCCTCCGGAAGTAAAATAAATTTCATCTGTATTGCAGTTTAAAATATGTGCA